>JAUWSQ010000031.1 GCA_030609965.1 Candidatus Fermentibacterota bacterium | reverse complement strand
TAATGATGAAATCCTCAGAACCTGTAGAATATTTTTAAGACTATACTTTCCCAGTTAAAGCATCTTGCGGATGATCACCATCAGTACATGGACTGAAACAGTAATCCATAATTTCGATCTTGATGCGGAACGGCATCTCACCTCGGATCACTGCTTTGCCCAGTGTGATGCTGATTACATTCCATGGCAAGACGAAAGAGAAAATTGAAAAACTGTTAGAATTGTACGGGGAAGTAGAAATTTTAGAAGTTGACCTTATGGCAGAGGGCATGTCAACGTCGGCTCTTGAATTAACTTTTGAGAATGATTCTACAAAAACTCTGATATTGCAGTTAAGTGAAATGGATCTTACGATCTACCGAATAGAAATTATTTCGTCTATATTTAAAACTGAAGAAGGAGTCGGCATAAAATCTACATATAACGATCTTCAGATTAATTACGACTTCGAAGGTGTATGCTGGGAAGATGGGGGAGAACCTCTGGTTATTGTTGAGGAAATCAACATGTCATTTGTAATAGAACAGGGTGACTGGTGGCAGATGGGAGAAGCGGTCGGAGATATTTCCAGGAATACAGAAATAGTCAAAATCTTCACCTGGTAACAATACGGATTTTACTTAATAAGGCATATAATTATCCGTTTCAGACCAACTTCTGAAGTCTTCACAAAGCGAGACTTACGTGATTCTTAATAGTGAGGAGGCTATGGACATGAAGGGTGTGATATTCAGGAAAAGGGTGAGGAAGAGAGTTAGATCACACGTGACAGTGCTGCAAGCTGTTTTCATGATCCTGGCTGCATCGGTGGTTAATGCCGGCTCGGGTCGCATGTTATTGAGTCTCGATGCAGGTGACTACGAAATACTGCAGGGAACTGAAGGCCAGCTGATCGAGGTAGATGGCTTCAGCCTGCTGATGGACCCGGGCAAACCTCTGCTCCCCATGAAGAGGCTCCAGATTCTGCTTCCCCCCGGCGCCAGGGCAGTTTCTGTAGATGTCATTAGTTCCACTGCCAGTGAGTTACCCATGTATTACGACATTCAGCCATTCGCGGGGATTCTTCCTCTTCTAGACTCACCGTATCTGGAAGAAGAACTTGCAGGACTGGATGAAGAACGGCAGAACAACTATGAAGCTGTCTACCTCAGCGATAATCCTTATCCCTGCAGAATTGCATGGCTTTCGGGCGCCGGCACTCTTCGCAAGTACTCATACGCATCGGTCGCCTTCTGCCCGTTCACTTACCATCCGGTGTCAGGACGGCTTATCTATCACGATCGTGTTGATGTAGCCGTTAACTACACGCTGCCTGCTGTCGGAAGTGTTGAGGTAGAGCATATCGAGCAACTCCTTGCAGACTGTGTTGCCGATGAAAGAGCTCAGCAGCTTTTTCTTAACTATTGGGAACTCGCTGGGCAATACACATCAAGTGAGATTGAAGTATCGTTAGACGATTTGTACGATTACGTTATCATAACCACCAGCGACCTGGTCGGTTCTGTTACATCCTCCGCTTTTCCTGCATGGAAGGCGGAGCTCGGGTACAGTCTTAAAACCGTTCTTATAACCGACCCTGAGATCGCGGATCAGCCCGGTGCTGATCTGGAGGAACAGATAAGGAACTTCCTCAGAGAGTACTACGGGATATGGGGAATTGAGTATGTCCTCTTTGTGGGTGACTACGCCACGGTCCCGATGCGTATCTGCTATCCTGACTCGTCTTTCCATGTATACGACCCATCTAATCCAGGTCTTTTTGCGCCCGGTACGCCCACCGACCACTATTACGCAGACCTGTCTTATTCTGATTCGGAGTCCTGGGATCTTGACGGAGATGGATTTCTCGGCGAGTACAATCAGGACCTTCCCGATTTCATGCCCGAGGTCTACATAGGGCGGATTCCGGTGAATGACACCGGTCGCATCACATATACCCTTAATAAAAGCGTTACCTTTGAGCAGGATGCCGGAAGCTGGAAAAAGAATGTTCTCCATCCGACCTCAATCTTCTTTTTTGAGAACCAGAATCACGGTGGGGGTCCGTTTATTGACGGAGCTTCAGTGATAGACTCCATCGAAACAGGTCTTATGGACGGCTGGAGTATCACGCACATGAGTGAGCAGTATGGCCTTGTAACATCTCTGTTCGACTGGCCCGCTGTGAGTGAAGCTGCATTCTCAGGTCATTGGCGCAACGGTCAGCATGCGGTGGTCAACTGGTCAGGACACGGCTGGTCCCACGATGTCTGCCGGACGGTCTGGGAATGGGATGACGGCGATGGTGTTCCCGAATCGGCTAATGGTGAGCTTTGTAACATCTCGCTGATAAACCTTTTAACCAATCTGGATGATGATCATCCGTCGGTTGTATTTGCCATCTCGTGCAATGTAGGCTACCCTGAGCCAAACGCATGGGGGAACCTGGGCATTGACCTGGCGACGGAACCGGGCTGGGGTGCAGCTGTAGGCATGGTGAGTGCTTCGAGACCTTCGGCTATCTCCTCTGACTGGAAGAATAATCCCGGCGGAGCGGAGCAGATCTGCTTCGATTTCAACCGTTACCTTATCAGCGAAGGAGTGCATGTGGGAGTTGCCGTGTATGACGGCAAATACGATGCAACAACCGTTTACGGCTGGGAACATGTTTACGAGTATGCGAATGTATACAACATCAACCTTTACGGTGATCCATCTCTGGAGGTTGCCGGTTATCCGACCGGTATCGAGGGGGAGCAGACAGACCCGGGAATTTTGACTCCATCTCTTCTCCCTGCATGTCCCAACCCTTTCACATCATCTACCGTTTTACGTTTTACGCTGTCAGCCTCAGGAATGGTTTTTGCTGTGGTGTACGATATCAGCGGCAGACAGGTTGCATCTCTGATGGAAGAAATGTGTCCCGCTGGAGAGATGCTGCTCTCATGGGACGGCAGGGACAGTGCTGGCAAGTTGCTTGGTCACGGGATATATTTCGCAGTCGTTTCAGCGGGTGAACGGCAGCTTGTCCGGAGGATGGTGCTTCTGAAGTAGGTTCCAGCTACCCCGTTCCAAGCAGCTCCCGCGGTAACGTCCATTACTGCATGATACCTGATCCTGACCGGGTCTCCATACGGATTCCGTAAGGAGTTTTTCCGGACCGATTTCGCGGAAGGCTGGTAAAGCTTCTCTGAAGGTGAAAACCCCGATCATCACCATAATCAGAATCGAAGCAAGTGCAACGAAGAGGAGAGAGTATTTCATGGCAGTATCGAACTGCCTTTTATACCTCTGCACGCCAGCCTTCCTTATCAATAAATCGGGTCAGCTAATTAACTGGAAGATAGCCTTCTTCGACGACTATTGCCTGGCCAGGTGTTCTTCCTCTATTCCGATTCCTGTATCGGAAACAACAACTGTGACAACGTTCTTTCTTGCCCCGATCCTTACAGTCTCGCGACTTTACCTTCCATTCTGAATGGCATATTAGAAGGTCAGCAGTAGTGTTTCTGACTTTATCAAGCTGCTAGATACCGCAGGGCAGGACCATGGAACTTCGCCATTTTGCACCGATAGAATTATATTCATGAGTATAATTAATCATGCAGTTCATTGTTCTGAATTGAATTGGAAGCAACCGGCGCGAATGGAGAACAGAGATGACAGGTTTCATCAATATTGTATCGGTTCTGTTACTGGTTCTGATACCGGTAAAGAGCTTCTCGTTTTCAGACATCCATGAAGCAGGCACTGAAGGTTTCGAATCGGACGGCGACTCACTGATTGCCGAAATAGCAGGGCCTTCAGGCTGGACAAAAGTGTGGGGAACCGCCTATCACGACGACCACAACATGCTTTATGTCAGCGGTTGTCCCACTAACGAGGTGGCATACGGGGTATACTCGGGTGGAGAGACGGTAACATGGACGGTATTCGACAGTGTTGACTATATCTGCGGTCTTGGATGCTATCAGGATGATCAGCTTTTCGCGTTGACTCAGAGCGACCCCCTGAATCCGATGCCGTTCTACCTTTATACATGGAATCTCGACACTTCCGGAATACCTATGCTACCGCCCGATGTCTATCAGCTCGGGACACCTTTCACGGGAGCCATGGGCGGATGCGAATGGGATGGAGAGTATCTCTGGATTGTGGATCAGAATTTCGAGGTCGATGATAACTCCATAATCTACAAGTACGACTTGAGCACGCATTCAGTGGTAACCAGCTGGAACTACGGCGAAAATGGTGGTGTCGGTGTAGCCTGCGTCTGGGATGCAGCTAACCTCAGAATCTGGATAAGTGACTGGTTCGGCGGCTCCAAACTCATGGAACATAATGAATCAGGGGTTCCAACCGGAGTGAGTTACAGCATTCTCACTACTCCCACCGATATCGCCTATAAATACGATGTGGATTTTGATGGTCCGGGATTTTTTGTCGGCAATATGAATGCGAACAAGGTGGATTTCTACGACCATACACTGACGAGTCTCAGTAGAAACACCTGGGGCCGGATAAAATCGACATTCTCCGAGTAGCGATCACCAGTCGAGATCTGACCGGAATTACCTGCTCTTCACTCATGCGCCGCAGAAAACAGATGTAGGCTGCACTTCTCAAGAAAGTCTGGGATGTTGATGCCCTGAAATGTCCGAAGTGCGGCGGTCGTATGAAAGTCATCTCCTTCATCGAACAGCCCTCGGCCATCAGGCGAATCCTTAAACACCTTGATTTCTGGGAAGACCCAAGACCTCCGCCACAACCTCTGGAAATAGTATGTGAACCCGATGCGGATTACATTCCATGGCAAGACGATGTTCCGGGATCTCCGGGGAACCACGGTCTTCGGGATATGCTGGTTTCTCAGGCGGTATGGTTAATTTCAGGCAGAAATCAGAGGCTTATTGGGACAAATGGGCTGCTTTGCGAGCAGATCACGGAATTGAGAAAAATCCATTGTCCTATTGATTTTATAATCATTCAATTGAAAGGAAATCGTGAAAAAAAATCTATTAATCCTTGCTATAACAGGGCTTCTGCTTGTGGCATGCGGAGGCGGAGAAGAACAGGCTTCTCAGCCTGGCGACACATCTGAAACAGTTGAGAGTACTGAGGGCGATCATACCGCGGAAGCTGTCGAAGAAACACCTGAAGATACCGGTCCACCGCCACTCTATCCTGAAGGCGCACTGGATCCATCGCAGATTACAGCTGATACCCCTGTGAGTGCGGCAGCTCTTTTCGAAGCCTACTTCATCTGGGACGGCAAAGATGTAACAGTTGAAGGGTATCCCTACATCTCCTATTTGGCTGATAGCATGATTGTCGTAGATGAGATCGTTCTGATCGCTGAGGCTAGAGGCAGTAGAGACATACTCGCAACGGCAGTGTTCACTGACACTTCTGGCGTAACTATATGGGCTGACCAGCCAATCACCATTAGCGGAACTGCAGAGCATACATGGGGCGATGACCTTGGGATCGTCAACGCGGTTATTGTTTCAGGTGCATCACCAGCTCAGCAGAATTTTGTGACAAGTGCATACGTCTACGATGGAAACACTCCCATACTTGTCCAGGAACTTAACGATATGTTCAACGTATGGATCGGCAAGGAGTTAACAGTAGAGGGCTATTACAATTGCACCACGGTCTCATCAAGACTATCCGGTGAAGTTATCAGTGTAAGGGTTGACCTTGGAGATCTTGATTCCGGCTCTACAAAGTTCGTCGCCTGTGAAATGACGGACGAAATTTCCGAAGAAACTGACTCCATTATGCTCGCCAATCGCGCGGGTACTCGCATACGAGGCACTCTTACCGGCAAAACTTTCAATATGGTCGGCCTTGAGAACTGCGTGTTCTTAAACAGGTAGCACAGATCAGGAATAATCCTGAATTGCAGTTATTGATTGCCCCGGCATCGAATGTGCCGGGGCAGTAATTTCAATGCCCGCCAGAGGAACGATCATCAGCTTTTCATCAAACCGGGCTCAATCGCTTCTTTAAAACCCTGATCTACCTGCTCTCGAGAGGAGGAGGATTAGTCGCAAAGAACTTCGCTGAAGGAATAATGTGTCATTTTGATAAGTACAAGAATTATAATCACATATGCTGGGTTCCGTTCTTAAGGAATAGAAGTATGATACGGTTTAAACAATTCTTCTGAAAGGATAGGGTTGTGCTATGACAGTCGGGTGGGGCAGGATACTTCATGTTGACCTTTCGTCCGGGGAGCACCGGTTCGAGGATCTTGACACTGATATCTGCCGGCTCTGGATCGGTGGTAAAGGTCTGGCAGGGTATTACCTGTTTCCGGAGATATCCCGTTCCTGGGATGATCCTGCGATACCTATCATCTTTATGGCCGGACCGCTGACCGGGACTCCTGCACCCGCTTCAGGCCGAATCTGTGTCATGTCAAAATCCCCTCTGACCGGTACCGTCGGAGATTGTTCCGTGGGTGGAAGTTTTGGATGGCAGCTGAAGAAAGCTGGTATCGATGGCATCGTCATTACCGGAAGGAGTTCGAGTCTCTGCGGTATCGAGATATCTGACGCAAATGTTTCCATCGCAGATGCGGACAGGTTTCAGGGTTTGGGTACGGATGAGCTCTCCGCCAGGCTGAAAGATAAAGGATCTGTCGCGAGTATTGGTCCTGCTGCCGAGCATGGAGTTCTGTTCTCATCAATAATGGTTGATGGAACATTTGCCGCAGGCAGAGGGGGACTCGGTCTTGCATGCGCATCGAAGAATCTCAAGTACGTTACAGTCCATGGAACAGGCGCTGTTCCCGTTCACGATCTGGAGAAGCTCCGCACCGCGAATGAGGATATCAGAAGGCTCGTAGCCGCCACTCCTGCGCTGACGGGGGAGCATGGGCTGCAGAACTGCGGAACAGCCGCCTGCTACGATCTCATCAGCTGCAGGAGAATGATGCCTACGGCCAATTTCCGGAGAACCTTTTTCCCTCCGGCCCGATCCATGAACTCCCATGCGTTCTCCAATGCGTACAAACCAAAGAGATACGGCTGCAAAGCATGTCATGTTCTGTGCAAAAGAATCGGAGAGGATGGAACCCATCTTCCGGAGTTCGAGACCATGTCGCATTTCAGCGCTTTGATCGAGAATGAAGATCTGAAGACAGTTGCTGAAGCAAACAGGATATGCAACAGGACCGGGATGGATACCATTTCCGCCGGTGCGACTCTCGCATGCTTCTCGGAGATCAGCGGTGAAAAGCTCACTCCGGATAGGATCACCGGACTGCTGCTTGACATAGCCGCGGGAAGAGGAGAAGGAATCGAACTGGGGCAGGGGTCACTACGATTCGCTGAGTCGAAGGGATGCTCTGAGCTTTCAATGTCGGTGAAGGGGATGGAACTGCCGGGGTACGATCCAAGGGGAGCCTGCGGCATGGCACTTGGCTACGTCACCGCAACCAGGGGAGCATGCCACCTTCGCGCATATCCCATAAGCCACGAGATACTGAGAAAACCGGTTGCCACAGACAGGTTCTCTTTCGCCGGTAAAGCCAGAATAGTGAAGATAGCGGAAGACATGAACGCTGTTATCGATTCACTCACCGCATGCAAATTCTTCTTCTTCGGTACTTCTCTGGAGGAGTACGCGTCCGCATTCTCTGCCGTAACCGGCATAGAAACCTCGGCTCAGGATCTTCTTGCCGCTGGTGAAAGAATTTATTTCAGAGAGAGAATGATGAACGCGAAGTGCGGTTTTACTTCAGAAGATGACGATCTGCCCCCAAGGTTTTTTTCCGAAGCGGGGAGCGGTGGAGACGGCATCGAGATCCCTCCTCTCAACAGGGAGGAATTCCTGGAGGCAAGGTCAAAGTACTACCGGGTCCGGGGGCTGGGCATTAACGGAATCCCTCTCGTGAGCAAAGCTGAGCAACTCGATCTTGAGGAGCTGCTGTGAAAAAGCTCCTTGAGAAATACTCAGCAAAAATGGTTTCTGCGGGGCTTGCCGAAAGCGGCAGCCCTCTTCTTGGCGGTCTTGATGCTGAACTGGAATGGAACCGGGAAGATCCGGCAATCCCTGTTCTGGAAGAAGTATTCAGCGGATTGAGCATTAATTCCCTGCTCTTTTCCCTTCCAGCTGAACCGTACCGCTCGATAATCGATTTTCTGGCTTCAGATGATGTGAACTGTATTCGACCTGAAGATTCCGAAACCCGCACCTTCATGCATGATCTTCCAGTCATCCGGGATTTCAGGTCGGATCTGATTATCGAGAAACTCAGGAAGCGAAAGAGCGTGATCATCAAGGGTAAAGGTATAGTCACATGGGGCACAGTCAGCCCCGAGCAGGCATTCATATTTTACAGTTCGGTCTGCTTCGCCTGTTTCGTGAAATTCTTTTCGGATTACCTTCGGGACAGCAGAAGAGGCTGTGTCTCGAACGAACAGGAGCGGGTTTTCAGAAATGCTCTTTTGAACCTTGATGAATATCCGGACGAACCTCCCGTACTTATGTCAGGACCTTTTCTGAACAGGGAGGATGTTTACAGAGCGGTTGCCCAGGCTGGAAGGCTGACAGTGCAGCACAGGCTTGTTGATTCGTTCTTCGGTAACGTATCTCTGAGATGGGGTGACACTTTGTTTATCAGCCAGACAACTTCGTCCCTGGATGAACTGGAAGGCTGTATCGACCCGTGCCCGATGGATGGATCGGCATGCACCAGTATAACGGCCTCCAGCGAATTTTCAGCTCATATGGGCATTCTTCGGCTGACAGGTATGACTGCCATTCTTCACGGTCACCCCAGGTTCTCGGTAATTATGTCGATGTACTGTGAAATGGAAGACTGTCCTTCAAGAGGGTCCTGTCACATTCGCTGCCCCGAGCCGCGCTTCATAGGTGATATTCCCATCGTTCCGGGCGAAGTCGGGACCGGTCCGCATGGCCTGTGTAATACTCTTCCGCCCGCCATGCAGAACAGTCGGGGTGTAATCGTCTGGGGGCATGGGCTATTCACGGTATCCGAGGAAAATTTTGATGGTGCCTTCCGGAATCTTCTTGCAATCGAGCAAATGTGCAGGGAAGAGTATTTCAGACTGATTCAGCTTGACAATAAAGCTAATTGATTGCATACACTAAATATAGAGGGCTTCAGATGAGACTGAATCGGGAGAAAGTAACTGTTTCTCAATTTGTTAAAGATGATACTGAGGAAGCAGCCGGAATAACGAAATCGGAAGCGCTTTCGTTTGTCTGGGAACTTACCAAAGAGATTATTCACTTTCAGGGAGATATGATGTTAAATTGAGATTACAAAGAAATGTTATCTCTATTACTCGACAACGAAGTTGAATTCTTATTAGTAGGTGCCTATGCCCTGGCCAATCATGGATTTCCAAGGGCAACTGCAAATATAGATATCTTTATAAAGCCGGATTCTGAAAATGCTTCAAAGCTGTATAAAACGCTTGAGGAATTCGGTGCCCCTCTTGAAAATGTATCACCGGATGATTGTGCCTGAGCCCTCCAGTTGCATATTATCCTGTTAGAATAGACTATTGTGACCATTGTAACGTAACTTGAGTGATGGAGGCTTTCATGCTGTCAATTATTCTTTCAATAATAATCCTGTCCGTTGTGCTTCCTGATAATGCGGAAATCGAGACGATCTCAGCAGGTCAACAGGCTGTTGTTGATGTTTCCTCGGATGAGGGATGGGTACGTGTTCTCGAGGATGATTATGTCTGTCTTAGATTATCTGTGCCCGGTGGAATACAGCTGAAGGCTTTCGATGTAAATGGAGATATCCTGTGCCAGTCAGAATCCGGCAGTGATATGATACTGTCGGCTTTTGCCGATTACTGGTTTTACGTTCAGCTGATCCGTGCTGATGGTTACACCTCTGATTCCGCCGAAATCCGTATCGAGGAAGTATCTTCCTCCGAGTTATCCGCCTGTGATGATGTTGAGGGCGCTCTGGGCCTGAATGTGATGGCGGAAACTTTTACTTTCAGCCCCGATTCCCGTGGCAGCTGGACATTCAGGCTGGAGGGTACCGGAGGAACCGACCTTGATCTTGAGGTATACAGCCCGAATATGAGCCTCTGGGGAAGCAGCATGTCACTTGAAGGATTTGAAACCGTTACGATTTCGGTTCTTGCCGGAGAAGAAGTGACAGCTGTCGTCAGCCGATACGGGAAAAGCGGATCCGGGGAGTATATATTTTCGGTTCAACCTTCCGGGCAATTCCCGGAGTTCGATCCCGTAGGCCAGACAGAATCGATTACCCCTGGAGAGATTCATCGATACCTCATACCCGCTCACGAATCCAGTTTCTTCCTTGATCTGGCAATACTTTCATGGGGGGCGGATATCGACCTGATGATCCGGGATACTTCCGGGGAATACCTGATGGGCGCCCAATCCTACTCCTCAATTGAGACGTTATTGCTGCAGCCCACCGCGGATGATGTTGTTGTTGACGTGATTCTTTTTGATACGGGAGAGAATGAAACCGTTTCCTATGACATGTATACAAGAGAGCCGGGTCCACTTTCAAATATCATACCGGTTAAGGAAGTAGTGAATATCGGTTCCGGAAACAACCTGCCTGTCGGGCTCTCTCCGGTTCAAGGAGGGCTGTTCAGGATAAGCGCGAATTTCGAGAAAACCCGTGACGGAGATGTAAGAGTTTTCAGAGGAGAAGGTGAACCCTCTGTTACTTTCGCCACTTCGAGGGGGAATGAGGAATTCCTGCTGTACGTCTCAAGTGGAGATACCGTCTGGATCGATCCATTCTTCGCCGATTTCGAGACTGAAGGTTACGCTACAGTGAGGATAGCCCTGGCAGATGCCATAGAGATGGAAGGAGAGTACAGCGGTGTGATCACCGATGACTCCCCTGCGGAGTATTTCATAGTTCAGGCTGAACCTGAGACTATTCTGGATATCGCTCTCACCGGTGAGGACAGGGAAGTCGATCTTGACCTTTTCGTTTCTGGTCCTGATCTGGATCTGATCGCCGAGGGATGGCTGAGCAATGTAGATGCAGCAGGTGATGAAGCTGTAGAAGTTTATGCCCCGGACAGTGCTGAATACGGGATCACTGTCTACCTGTACGACAGGAATGGACAGACACCGTTCAATCTCGAAGTGAATAGAATCGAGAGAACACCTCTGGCCGAATCATCACCGCAATCGGAGATCTGGGCAATATCTGCCGGGATCAGCGGCTACGCTTCATCAGCTGATATCCTTAACAGGGCAAGCATGGACGCTGTTGAAATGTACAATTTCCTGATAGAAGAGCAGGAAGTGGAGCCTGATCATGTCATCCTCCTGGTGGACGCCCTGGCCACTTCCGAGGAATTCTTGAACGGAGTATCCTCTCTGCTGACTGCAGCCGGACCTGAGGATAAGGTCATCGTTTTCTACAGCGGCCACGGTGATCAGTCCTATCCCGGTTCGGGAGGGAGCGAGGAGCCTGATTCGGCAAACGAATTCCTCTGTCTTTACGATGATGATATATCGGATGACCGGATAGCTTCACTGATCGATTCCCTTGCGGTTTCGCCGGTATTCCTTTTCTTTGATGCCTGTTTCTCTGGTGGTTTTGTAAACGATTTTGGAGAAGGAAGTAACGTCCTTATTCTCACTGCAGCCAGAGAGGACCTGAGTGTCAGCGAAAGAATTCTTACTCCGATTCTGCTTCAGGGTTCCAGAGGAGATGCGGACAGCAATGGAAACGGTTATGTTTCCGCACTTGAACTTATGACATATATCGATGAAAGATTACAGCTGATATGTCCCGAATGTGATGCTGAGCTTTCCGGTAATACATACGTCTGTCCCGAGTGCGGCGCGGTTCTAAAAGGAGACAATGCCGTACCCAGACCGCAGCAGGGTATGTTCCTTATTGAGGATGTTGAGTTGTGGAAGATCCGGTAGAAAGGAAACAAGTGACTGAGGAAAGAGATCTGCACCCGCTTGAGGAGAAACTGCTTATCTACCTCGAGAAGAACGGTGGATCATCCGATACCGAAATAATCGAAGGAAGTGACCTTCCCGATGAGGGTTCTTACAGAAGGGCTGCCGAATGGCTGCTGTCCAGAGAGCTTGTCATTGAGGTTTCGAGGGATGAGGAAGAATTCGTAGAACTTGGACCCCTGGGAATCGGTAACCTTGAAGCGGGTGTTACTCCCGAACTGGCAATGCTGAGGGAAGTAGCCGGAGGCGCTGCGTCTCTGCAGGATATTCAGAAGAATACTGTCTTTGACAGGGGGCGCTGGGGAAGTGCATTCGGATCACTTATGAAAGCAGGTCAAATTAAAAAGGATACTAGCGGTATTCATCTGACCTGCCTTCCTGAAGAGACAGTGTTCCAGAGAGTCTGGGATACTGTGTACGAACCTCTCTCGGGTGGTGGTGAGCTGAAAATGACCAGGCTTCCTGAGGATATAATCTCACTTATTAACGACAGGAGCCCGAAAAGGGGAAAAAGCAGAGCCGAATTCTCGGTTAATGTCGTGGTAACCAGGATGCTTGATATTACTGAGGAGGGGCGCATCGCCCTGAAGACGGCTAAGGAGAATATCACTATAGGAGCCATTACTCCGCAGGTACTGGCTGACGGTAGCTGGAGGAGCGCCAAGTTCAGAAGGTATCAACTGGATATACCCCCATCACAGATACATACGGGAAGGCTGCATCCCTACAGGCAGTTTCTTGATACGGTCAGAAAACGATTCATGGCATTGGGATTCACCGAAATGCGAGGCTCTCTGGCCGAAAACGAGTTCTGGAATAATGATGCCCTTTTCATGCCCCAGTTCCATCCCGCAAGAGATATTCACGATGTCTACTTCCTGAGTGATGGTGTCAAAGTACCTCCTCCGGGGAAGGAACAGATGGAGAGGGTCGCAGGGGTTCATGAGAACGGCGGTAATACAGGCGGAAGAGGCTGGAATTACAGTTTCAGCCGGGATCAGTCCCTTCAGACTATTCTCAGGTCTCAGGGAACCGCACTGTCAGCAAGGACACTCGCTTCGAACCCCGAGATTCCGGGGAAATATTTCGGAATCGCAAGATGTTTCAGGTACGATCAGGTCGATTCCACCCACCTTCCTGATTTCTTTCAGGTGGAGGGTATTGTACTAGGGGAACAGATCAATCTGAGGCATCTTCTGGGGCTTCTCAAACTGTTCGCTGAAGAGATAGCTGGGGCATCCGATTACAAGTTCCTTCCCGGATATTTCCCCTTTACAGAACCTTCTGTCGAGATGCACATCAAGCATCCCGTTCTGGGATGGGTTGAAGGTGGAGGTGCTGGTCTCTTCAGGCCTGAGGTTTGCCGCCCCCTGGGAATAGATGTACCCGTTATCGCATGGGGACTCGGCCTTGATAGAATGGCGATGCTTGCCATGGGGATCCAGGATATCCGTGATCTTATCACCCCCGATCTTTCAAAGCTGAGAGGTATAATGGTTCAGCCTGACCGCCTTCTCACGGGAAAGGGGATTGATGATGCCTAAGATAGAAGTTAGCAGACAGAACCTTTTTGAACAGGCCCGCATCGAAGACCCCGGTGATGAGAAACTGGCGGACATCCTTTCTCTGGTCAAAGGTGAAATAGATTTCTCGGATGGAGATTCGCTCAAGCTTGAACTCAATGACACTAACAGACCGGATCTCTGGTGCGTAGAGGGTGTTGCACGAGCGATCAGATGCTGGAATTCAGGGGCTGAGCAGCATCTGAGCGAACTTCCGGAGCCTGATATGGATATATTTGTGGATCCCGGTCTTGAGAAAGTAAGGCCATTCGTAGCTGCTTTTACCGCATGCGGATGGGCTCCAGACCGGAGCGAGCTTGATGCGCTGATAGATGTACAGGAAAAACTGGCCGCTTCCTTTGGAAAGAACAGGAAAACTGCCGGAGCCGGATTCTACCGACTGGATGATATTAAGTTTCCCATCAGATACAGAGCGGCGTCCCCTGAAACATCTTTCGTCCCTCTTGGCTCCGAGAAGGAAATGACATTATCTGAGATACTGACCGATACCGAAACCGGCCGAACATACGCCCATCTTCTGGAGGGCAAGGATCTCTGGCCCCTGCTTGAGGATACAGGAGGCAATGTCCTTTCGTTTCCTCCGGTTCTTAACAGTCAGACGACCGGAAGAGTAAGCCCCGGTGATTCGCGGCTTTTCTGTGAGGTTACCGGTACCGATTGGGAAACGGTACAGCTTACCTCTACCATACTGGCATGTAACCTTCAGGACAGAGGAGCTGAAATTTCTCCCATAAGAGTTAATTATCCAGAGAACTACCCCGGACAGACCGTTGTAACCCCGATCATTTTCAGTGATACGCTCACAGCATCCATGGAATCCATTCATGGAGTTCTGGGTATGGACATACCTCCGCAATCCGTACGAGAAGCCCTGAGGCGGATGGATTACGCGTCTGTTGAACTTGATCGAAGCGGGGTAACAGGCATCCTGCCGCCCTACAGGAGGGATGGCATACATGCCGTTGACATGATCGAGGATATTGTCATCTCCCTCGGTTTTTCGTACTTCGAACCGCTTCTTCCGGAGCAGTTCACCCTTGGGAAATGCGCGCCCATAGAAGATCTGGCGGATGCGGTACGGATTCTTCTTGCAGGTGCGGATTTTGAAGAAATTCTTCGTCCTGTGCTTACCAGCAGAGCGAAAATTAAGGACGCTACCCGGACACCGAACGACCCTGTCAGTATTGCTAACCCCATGACAGCGGAGCACGGTGTTGTCAGGAATACCCTTCTTCCAGGGTTGCTTGAAGTAGAAAGTACAAGCGCCCATGCAGCGTATCCACACAGGATTTTCGAGACAGGGGAGGTACTCACTGCCTGCGAAGACGGATATTGCCGAACCGAAATATTGCTGGCATGCCTGATCTGCGGTAATAAAGCCGATTTCGGAGACGCTCATTCGATAATAGGTTCTCTCTGTCACTCTAGAGCCGTTGGACTTTCTCTTGCTGATATTGATGATAAGAGGTTCATCCCCGGAAGATGCGCAGCAGTAACCATCGATGGCCGGATTTCCGGAGTTATCGGAGAATTGCACCCTGAGGTTCTTGACAGCTGGGGTATTTCCAGTCCCGCTTCTGCTTTCGAGATTGAACTGCGTGCGCTGAAGGGATAAATGCCGGTTTTTAACCTTGTCAGTGATTTCAAGCCATCCGGAGATCAGCCGAATGCCATAAGAGAACTCGTATCGGGTCTCAATGAGGGAAACCAGTGGCAGACCCTTCTGGGTGTTACAGGTTCCGGCAAGACCTTCTCGATGGCGGGGATTATTCAGAAAATGGACAAACCCGTTCTGGTCGTAAGTCACAACAAAACCCTTGCGGCACAGCTTTACAGTGAATTGAAGGGATTCTTCCCCGATGCCGCAGTGGAGTACTTCGTAAGCTACTACGATTATTATCAGCCGGAAGCCTACATTCCCACCACGGACACATTCATCGAAAAGGATGTCGACCTCAACGAGGAACTGGACAGACTGAGACTGCGCGCCACCACATCTCTCCTGTCAAGGAAAGATGTGATAGTAGTAGCATCTGTCAGCTGCATCTACGGCCTTGGAAATCCCTCTACCTTTGACTCAAGCAGCCTCCATATCTCAGCAGGAATGGAACTTGATCCGGGCAAGTTCATGATGGAGCTTATTGAAATGCGCTATTCCAGAAACGACGTGGCCCTGACCAGAGGAAGGTTCAGAGTCCGGGGTGACGTTGTGGATTTTGTACCTGCCTATGGACGCATGGCGGCAAGAGTGGAGTTTTTCGGAAGCACGATAGACAGCATAAGGAGAATAGATCACCTGACGGGAGAAATACTTGAAGATCTCCAGGAGCTCAGAATCTACCCGGCCAGACACTTCGTAACCTCCGAGCGTGAGCTGAATCTTGCCATAGGTAGAATAGAGATTGAACTGGAGGATACGCTGGCTGAGTTCAAATACGAAGGTAAGCTTCTTGAAGCTCAAAGGCTTGAATCCAGAACCAGATACGATATAGAACTGCTTGCGGAAACGGGCTACTGCAGCGGAGTCGAGAATTACAGCAGACACATTTCCGGCAGGAAAAAAGGGGAACGGCCATCATGTCTTATCGATTACTTCCCCGGGGGTGACATGCTCGTTTTCATCGATGAATCCCACAGGTCGATCCCGCAGCTGTCCGCAATGTACAAAGGTGATAGGTCCAGGAAGGAAACGCTGGTTAATAATGGCTTCCGTCTTCCTTCCGCACTGGATAACCGGCCTCTCTTTCTTGATGAATTCATAGGTATCACAGGACAGAAGATATGTATGTCAGCGACTCCTGCTGCATATGAACTTGAGCGTTCTGAAAGGGTGGTACAGCAGATTGTAAGACCCACAGGCCTTGTAGACCCCCAAATGATAGTTCGGCCTGCTTCCACTCAGATAGATGATCTTGTCAGAGAAGTAAGAGAAGCTGTTGAATCAGGCGGAAGGGTGCTTGTAACAACGCTGACAAAGAAGATGGCCGAAGAGCTGACTTCCTTCTTTGAGGACCTCTCCATCAAATCTCGGTACATACACAGCGAAGTTGACGCCCTTGAGCGGGTCTCAATTCTAAGGGAGCTTAGGCTTGCTGAGTTTGATGTTCTGATAGGTGTGAACCTTCTGAGAGAAGGGCTTGACCTGCCGGAAGTTTCACTTGTTGCGATACTGGACGCTGATAAAGAGGGATTTCTCAGGTCAAGAACCAGCCTGGTCCAGACGGCTGGAAGGGCTGCCCGGAACCTTGCCGGACGCGTTATTCTCTACGCTGACAGAATCACTGATTCCATGGAGTACGCAATCAGCGAGACCGGGAGAAGAAGAGATATTCAGCTGAAGTACAATAAAGATAACAATATCACGCCTGAGAGTATTCGTAAATCACGAAGTGAGATCATCAGCGCTACAAGTATAGCGGATATTTTCCGGCCTTCCGAAGATGAGAAGGAAATCACCGCGGATATACCGGGGAATCCAGAGCAGGCCATAGTATATCTTGAACGGAAGATGCTGGAAGCGGCGGAGAAGCTCGATTTTGAAACAGCTGCTCAATACAGAGATGTCATGAGAAAAATGAAGTTATGTTAGCCCAGGAGCCTGTCCAACAATGATACATTGGCATAAAACCCACACAGCTGGCTATAATACTCGAATATTATCGTTAAATACATCCAGTATTCTCCTCAAATCTCCGAGCATTCTATCTCAGCTTTGAAGATATTCTGCTCAATGCACATTGCCGGACAAGCTCCTAGTACTCTATATCCATGAAGGGAGAAGGGTTTTGAGCGTAATCACTGCTCATACAGCGGGTTTCTGCTGGGGTGTCCGCAGAGCTGTTGATATGGTTCTGGCCGAACTGAAGAAAGGTAACGATCCCTACGCGATTTACGGAGAACTGGTTCATAACCCTCAGGTCCTCCGCGCACTGAAGGAACGTGGAGTAAGCACGTGCAGGACTCCGGAGGATATGAACGGCGGCACTCTTTTTCTAAGAACTCATGGAACAACGCTGGAGAGACGAAAACAGTTGCAGCCGCTTCCGCTGAAGATCAGAGACCTTACCTGTCCCAGGGTCGGCAGCGCCCTTGCCGTAGCCAGGAAAAAAAGCAGAGATGGTTACGATGTCATAATACTTGGTGATTCCCAGCATCAGGAAGTCAGATCCATTCTGTCGTACGGTGGAGACCGGGCCATGGTCATTTCGGGACCGGATGAGATTGAAGCTATCTCGGGTGTTTCCAGGCCTTTTCTACTGTCTCAGACCACTTCGAATACTGAGACATTCGAGAAAACTAAGAAAGCTCTCCGGATAAAATACCCGAATCTGGAGTATGAATGCACCATCTGCGATTCAACCAGCCTCAGACAGGATGAATTGCGGAAGATGTGCTGTAAAGTGGATTGCGTTGTTGTTGTTGGAGGCAGGAACAGTGCTAATACCGCCAGGCTTGTGGAGATAGCCAGGGAAGAAGGTCTTCCTTCGTACCATATTGAAACCCATGAAGAACTTAATACCGGAGAATTGAAAAGATATGAAAACGTCCTTCTTACTGCAGGATCGTCTACTCCAAGCTGGAGCATTAGAAAAGTAAGGGAAAAGCTGCTGGAAATACAGGGTGGAACACTTAGAGCTGGCAGGATATGGAAACTGCTCCAGAACACGATTTTCGGTAATTTTCATGTTTTCCCCCTGACATTCATCCTCGGAGCCGCCGGAGCATGCATTCTGAACAGTTCGCACTGGCTTCTGCCGGCTCTGGCTGCATCTTTTTTTCTGTATGGGGTTCATACTGTAACCTCTGTGCTTGAATCTGGATATTCCCGTCCATCAAGACTGCGAAGACAGGAATTCTTAAGATCCCACCGCAGGTTCCTGAAATTCAGTGCAATGTTCGCTTTCGCAAGTTCCCTTACTCTGTCACTTTTTCTTAATCCATTATGGCCTGTGGTACTTGGAGTGATGCTGGTGCTTTTTCTTGTATATTCCATCCCGCTTATACGTAAAGTCTACCAATTCCGGGGACTCCGGTCCCTCCCCGGTTCCAGGGACGTGATGTTCGCCGGAGCATGGTCCTTTCTTCTTGCATTTCTGCCCGGTTACATATCAGCCGGTGCAACCATTACACCTGGTATTGTAATCTGGGCGGCAGTTCTGTTCTTTCTGTTTCTGAGCAGGTGTCTGCTTGCAGATCTTGTCGATCTGCAGGGTGATGCTCTGATGGGAATGGATACCATTCCTATCCATGCCGGAAGATCGTTGAGTGTCAGGCTGTTCTGGCTATGCTTATCATTGGCATCGGTACTTCTGGCTTGCGGTATTGCGTCGGGTTATCTTCCCTTCAGTGCGTCAGCATTCTTTCCAGGACCTCTGCTGCTTGCAGCGGGATTTCTGATACTCGCAAAAACCCCCTTTCCTTCAGAGTTTCTAAAAAGAGCCATTGCAGATGGAAGCCTGTTTGCCGCTGGAGTTCTTCCTGTATTGATATGTACTGTAAAGTGGTGAGGATGAAATGACTAGATCAACTGTATTTGCTTGCCTGCTTCTCGGTTTTACTATACTTTCCTCATGCAGTGACAGCAGCACTGTACTGCCTGAAGAGGAAAATGGAAGTGAGACTCATATTGCATGGAATCTTATCACGGTAACCGGCAGAGTTGTCAATCTCCGGTCCGGTCCTGGAACGGAGTACGGGATTCTTGGACAGGTGCAGGAGGGAGATTCCCTCCAGGTGACCGGGGGGCTTGATGACTGGTACAGGATATATATTCCTAGTATGTCCCTTTTTGCATGGATCTACGGTCCGTTAACTTCCGGAACGGAACTTCCATGATATATTACCTGTGTCCCATATTTCTACTGCATACCAATTCCACGAGGGGTAAGAAGGGGTCTCAATGATAGAACGTTACTCAATTCCGGAAATGAGTGATATCTGGACCATTTCATCCAGGTATTCCAGGTGGCTCAAGATAGAGTTGCTCGCAGTCGAGGCCAGAGTTGAATCAGGGGATGTCTCGAGGGAAGATTATGAACTGATAAAGGAGAATGCTTCCTTTGATGTAGAACGTGCAGTTGAGATCGAGAAGATTGTACGGCACGACGTCATCGCTTTCCTCACCAGCGTGTCTGAAAGCCTGGGTCCTGAATCAAGGCACATTCATTACGGTATGACATCCAGTGACATACTTGATACATGCCTCGCCACGCAGATAAAGGACAGCGGAGAACTCATCATGAATGAGCTGGATGCCCTGGGGGAAGCCCTCGGGAATCTTGTCAGAAGAACCCGAGGTGTCGTGTGTATTGGAAGAAGTCATGGAATGTTCGCCGAACCTACAACCCTCGGTCTGAAATTCGCTGGTTTCTATTCCGAATATCAAAGAGTACGCAAACGGCTGGAAGAGGGACTGAGATCGGCATGTGTTGGTAAACTGTCAGGGGCAGTTGGAACGTACGCCCACCTTGATCCTTCAGTTGAGGAGTACGTATGCGGCAGGCTTGGAATAGGAATTGAAAGTGTAGCGACACAGGTTGTGGCCAGGGACAGGCATGCAGACTTCATATATGCCCTTGCAACCGCAGGCGGTTTACTTGAAAGGCTTGGAACCGAGATAAGGCACCTTCAGAGATCGGAGGTCGGGGAGGTGGAGGAATCCTTTGGGAAAGGTCAGAAGGGTTCGAGCGCCATGCCCCACAAAAGGAATCCTATCATCAGTGAACGGCTTTGCGGTCTTGCCAGAATGCTAAGGGGATATCTTATTCCATCCCTCGAGAATACGGTTCTATGGCATGAACGGGATATCAGTCATTCATCCGCGGAGCGTTTCATTTTTCCGGACGCCTGCGGTATATCCCTGTATGCACTCAGAAAAGCGGTTTCAATGGTATCTGGTCTGAACGTACTTCCGGACGCCGTTGCTGGGAATATCGAAGCCGCAGGTGACAGGTTCCATTCCCAGACAATACTGCTTGCACTTATTGATACCGGTCTAACAAGGGAGGAAGCATACAAGCTTGTTCAGAATGTGGCAATGAACGCTATGGAGAGTGGTAAGGGATTTCTTGACATGGTGAAGATTGACCCTCTCATAAGTGAGTATCTCACCTCTGATACGATCAACAGAAGGTGTGCCCTTGAATATCACCTTCGAAATGAGAATAATACCCTTAATAGACTTGGTCTGATAAATGAAGATGAGTGATTTTGTTGGGAGGGTGATATAAATGGTACCAGGTATTATTGCAGGGCTTGCACTTGGTTCGCTGATTGTGGGTGTCATTCTGATGAACCGGAACAGCAGGAATGCTGCGGATTCTGAGGAACGGATAGGTTCACTGAGGAATGATATAACTTCTCTTCGATACCAGCTGCAGGAGGCTGACGCGAATCACACAAGATTCGATCTGGAGATAAAAAAGCATAGAGGCCTGACGATCATCTTTCCGGATCTTGTCAAGCTGATATTCTCCGCCAGAACACCGGACGAACTGGCCGGTCTTCTGTCAAGGGCGATGAAAAAACTCACAGGCTGCGATAGAATTGCAGTCTTTCTGGCAGACGTAAGGGGCGGAAAACTGGGACTGGTCTACTCAGAAGGGCTTGGAGAGGTTCTGAAACAACCTCTTGTTGTGAACGTAGGGGATGGACACGTCGGATTCGTAGCGGAAACAGGTATGGTCTTTGAGAAGAAGAATCTTGATAAAGAGAGCGAACTCACAAAGACCAGACTCGAAAAAACCGATTTACCTGGCTTTATGCCCGACATAGCAGCACCTATGATGTCCCAGGGTGTTCTTTACGGTGTGATCTGCCTTGTAGATGTTCCGTTAACTGCCATATTGCCGAAGGAAAGATTGATCTCGATTGCAGCGGTCGGCGCAGCAGCTCTTGAGGGAATTAGACTTCTGGGCAGATTCGAATCCGCCTCGGATATGGATCCGGACACCGGATTACCAGGCAAGGGTAGATTGAAACCGGTTCTTATTCAGGAGCTTGAGAGAGTAAGAAGATTCGACAGTGCGCTCGCTATTGTCGATCTTGTCATCGAACGCGGCCGTATTGATGACCGTTTCCGCGCAAGGGAGTTCATGTCAATAGGCGCCAATCATCTGAAGACAACCATGAGGAATATTGATATTGGCTTGAGAACAGGAACCGATAAAATAACTCTTCTGCTTCCCGGAACCGACCAGGATGGCATGGAAAATGTAATGCAGAAGCTGCTGGATGAACTTCCGAAGCTTCAGAATGATGCCGGAGAACCCCTTGGCTCAGTCCGTCTGAGATACTTGATCGTTCCAGCAGGTAAGGACGAATTCCTGGAGGATGTCCTGGATAACCTTGAGCATAAGGCATTCATCTCCTCCCTTGGCTGATCGCCGCATTGATGAAAGGGATTGATGAATCTCTCGGATAAACTGAAAGAAGCCATCAGACTTCGAAGCCTGGCCATGACACTTGAAGAAGCCGAAAAGCTTGCCGGGTACGTGGGCAGAATGCCGACGCCGCTTGAGCTGCACCTCTTCGATACCATGTGGAGCGAACACTGTTCCTACAAAAGTTCCAGATCTCTATTGAAACTGCTTCCTACCCATGCATCCTCTGTGGTTGTGGGTCCTGGAGAGGATGCTGGAATCGTTAAATTCACCGATCATGATGGTATCTCATGGGATCTTGTTGTCGCCCACGAAAGTCATAACCACCCCTCACAGGTGCTTCCGGTTGAAGGTGCTGCCACCGGAATAGGCGGTATCGTTCGCGATGTATACTGCATGGGCGCCAGGGTAACGGGTTCCCTTGACCTGCTCCGATTCGGAGATCCTCTGGGCAATTCCGGGGAGAAGACAAGAGCTATCTGCCGCGGTGTTGTAGAAGGCATCTGGAAATACGGTAACGCTCTAGGTGTACCTAATCTGGGCGGTGATACAAGATTTCATGAAGGTTTCGATGACAACTGTCTTGTTAACGTTGTTTCCCTCGGTTTTGTAAGACACGACAGAATTGTGCACAGCTTCGTTCCCGCCGAGGCACACGAAGAGCAGTACGTTCTTATCCTCGTTGGAAAGCCTACCGATGATACTGGTTTCGGTGGAGCCACCTTCGCTTCAGCCGACCTTGAAGACGAGTCCGGGAAAGGAGCTGTTCAGGTTGCTGATCCTTTCCTTAAAAGAGTGCTTTCCGAGGCTAATATGAATGTACTGGATTTTCTTTTCGAAAGAGGGATCAAATTAGGGTTCAAGGATCTGGGTGCAGGTGGAATAGCCTGTGTCACCAGTGAACTGGCGGCTCATGGAAACCTTGGCATCGAAGTGAACCTTGATCTGGTTCCGGTATCCATCACTGAGCTGCCTTCCGAGGTTATTGCATGTGCGGAAACCCAGGAACGGTACGGGATTGCTGTACCCGAGAGTATATCAGCTGAGGTTCTTGATATTTACAATGAGAAATACGAAATGCCCCGCCTGTTTCCCGGAGCAGGTGCTACGGTTATCGGTACATTCACAGCTGAACCATTTTACAGAGTATTCCACAGGGGGAGGGAAGTTGCCAACACTCCAGTTGAGTACATTACCGAAGGATTAATATACGACAGGAACTGGGAACCATGCCCGGTGCCTGTAATTGAGCCGGATTCCAGGTTCTGTAATCCGCCTGAGGATTTAAAAAGAATGCTGCTTTCAATTGACGGTGCCAGCAGATCTCCCATATGGAGCTATTACGACAGTGAGGTTCAGGGAACTACACATTTCAGACCCGGTGAGGCCGATGCCTGCGTTACAGTTCCCTTGCCCGGATGCAGGGCGGGACTGTCAGTTTCCGGAGACGGTAATCCCTGGATCGGTGAACTTGATCCCTTTCTTGCTGGAGCTCACGCTGTGGGCGAGGCCGTCAGAAACGTTGTAGCGACCGGAGCCACTCCTATTGCAGCTACGGATTGCCTGAATTACGGAAATCCTGAAAAACCCGATGTCTTCTGGCAGTTCCGCCGTGGTGTGGAAGGGATTGCGGCTGCCTGCAATGAACTGGGCCTTGAAGGGGAGGATCCTCTGCCTATCGTTTCTGGTAATGTCAGTTTTTACAATCAATCATCGCAGGGGGGTGCTATTCCGCCCTCTCCCATAGTCGCTGTATTCGGCAGGATAGATGATTTTACAAAATCCACTGATATATCGTTCAAGACACCCGGAAACCTGTTAATCCTGGTGGGTGACAGGAAGGATGAGCTCGGGGGAAGCCTTTACTACAGAACATGTCTGGATCACAGAGGAGGCAGAGTCCCTGAATTCAGGGGGAAACTGGAACGGGAAATGGCCCGGTTCGTACTCAGGAGCTGCGAAGCAGGCATATCAGAAGCCGTACATGATATATCGGACGGGGGAATGATACTGGCGGCAGCGGAAATGGCTATTGCTTCACGGCCTGATGCCAGAAGGGGAATACTTTTCGATACTGATATGATGAACCCTGTTATCCTCTACTCCGAAACACCCGGTTATCTCATTGAGATGTCACAGGAATCCTGGGATTCGATAGAGAATAAACCGGAATTTCTTTCCGTGGCCGGAAAGGTAACGGATGAATTCTGTGTTGCTGCGTCCCGGTGGAGAATTGATCTGCGGGAAATAATTGAAGATCATACAAACAGACTCGACAGAATTATCTGGAGAGAGGAGGTAACGGAATGAAGTCCGTTCCTCTTGTTGCGGTAATTCAGTTCCCCGGATCAAATTGCGAGTACGAAACGAAGCGCGCCATCAAAAACAGCGGAATGGACAGCTGTATTTACAGGTGGAATCAATGGCGGGAGCTGAGGGATTCCCTGCCGGACGCTTACGTACTTCCCGGAGGATTTTCGTTTCAGGACAGGATTCGCGCCGGAGCGGTGGCTGCAAAGGAAAAAATAATGGATCTGGTCTTCAGTGAGGCTGCAGACGGCAAACCTGTTCTGGGTATATGCAACGGTGCCCAGATACTTGTTGAAAGCGGTATGGTTCCCGGATGGGAGAAGGGAAGAATTGAATCCGCCCTTGCGGCGAATCATATCAGTGGACGCAGCGGATACCTGAGCAGGTGGATATTCCTTCGTGCCACTGCCAGGGCACAGAAGATCTGTCCATGGCTTGGAACGGCAATCAACGGGATCATTCCTCTGCCCATTGCACACGCCGAGGGAAGGTTCGTCTTCCCGGAGGAGAGCCATGGAAGAGCCTCCAGCAGTGCGGCTCTGAAATACTGTGATGAAAAAGGAATTGAATCCGGTGATTATCCGGTTAACCCGAACGGTTCTTTCCTCAACCTTGCCGGGATAATGAACGACCGCGGAAACGTACTGGCAATGATGCCTCATCCCGAGAGGGCTTTCTGGCTTTGGCAGCTTCCCCCATGGATTCCCGGAGAATGGGGGGACCGCAGAGATAAGTCGCTCCGTTCCGGATCCTATGCAGCAGAAAAAGGTCCAGGATCGCTTTTCTTCACGAGTCTGGAAGATTTCTTCAGAGGGGAACGTTAGCATGGGAAATATCTCGATTACCGTCAGGCTGAAATCCCCCGATCCGGCCGCCATGACTGCTTTGTCAACTTACAGGCGGATATACCCCGAAACGTGTCCTGACAGTCTTGAGCGGTACGATTACTGGTGCTTTATGAACCCCTGCCAGGGCAGAGAAACCGTCAGCGGGATAGTATCGCGCTACCATGATATTGTTAATCCCAACAAGCAGACATGGGCATTCATCGATGAATTCAGCGATCCTGTTGATCGGTCGGATGACGGAATGGTCTGGATAGATGTTCTCGTAACTGACAGAATCGACAGTGTTTCTGAAAACTGGACAGCAATCCTGCGCAGAAACAGCTCCGAGGTTGAAGGAGTCATCTGTTCGGTGCTCTGGCGTTTTGGTTTTGCATCCGGGATATCGTACGATAATGCCAGGAATAGAGTCCTGGACCTAACTGTTTCCACGTACAGAGATCATGGCCTTCTTGCAAATCCTGTTTCCCAGAAGATCAACCTGCCTGCTCCATTACGAATTTGATCTGCTCAGACCACCCCCATGCAAGGTTCCTTGAAAAGGTGCAGAGACCCCAGCAATACACCGGGGGAGAATGGAACCTTGATGCCAGTTTAACTGGAAAGCCAAGAGTTACACTTGTATATCCCGATATCTACGAACTGGGCATGTCCAATTTCGGACTGGTGATTCTCAGGCATATTCTGCTGACAAGTTGTCAGTTTGATGTCAGACGAGCTTTCGCTCCCGCTCCGGATATGGATGAGATCATGGACAGGGAGAACCTTGACTGGGTTGATCTTGAAGGATGGGATCCTGTCCGCCTCAGCAGAGTTGTGGGTTTCGGTATTTCCTCGGAGATTCTGTATACGAATGTGCTTCATCTAATAACCAGAATGGGATTGCCCCTTCGCAGTATCGACAGGGATGATAATGCTCCCATTATCCTCTTCGGAGGCGGCGGTTTGGGAAATCCCCTCCCTCTTGCTCCCTTTGCTGATATTTTCTTTCTGGGTGAGGTTGAGGAGAAAGGGCTTCCGCTGTTCAGCATTCTTGCTGGCGTCGGCTCCCGAAGCGAACGTCTTGCAAAAGCCGCTGAAATTCCCGGCGTATATGTTCCAGTCCTGGGAAAGAAACAGGTGGAGATGCAGAGGATAGAAAGCCTCCGAATGGAATATGCTCCGGTTGCACAGCTGGTTCCGAATTCCAGGGTATCGCAGGACAGGGCAGTTATTGAGATTGCAAGGGGCTGCACCAGGGGGTGCAGATTCTGTCAGGCCTCGCAGCTTTACAGACCGGTCCGGGAAAGACCGCCTGAGGAGGCCATAGATCTTCTGGACAGTATACTCACGTCCACCGGATGGGAGAAATCCGGTCTTCTGACTCTTTCGCTCTCCGATTATTCCCATCTGCCACTGCTCCTGAGCGGGATGGATATGCTTAGTGAAAAGCATCATACATCCATTGGCAGGCCATCGATGAGGCCGGATACGATCAGCCGGCTTGAGGATAGCTCCGGTATTACCGGCAGGGTTACCATTGCCCCCGAAGCGGGCACGGAATCACTGAGGCAGAAGATAAACAAACCCATATCCGATGAAGTCATCCTCAATGCGGTTGACACCATCTTCAGACTTGGAGCAAAAGGGATAAAGCTCTATTTCATGGTTGGGCTGCCGGAGGAATCCGATGAGGATGTAAAAGGAATTGGCCAGCTGGTATTGAAGATAGCGGCCATTGCGCGAACCCATGGCCGTAATCCCAGGAAGAGCATTACAGCAGCCCTTTCTCCTTTCGTGCCGAAAGCACATACACCTCTGCAGTGGTCCCCTCAGATGGATGAGGACGAGCTATGGCGAAGAATACGAATGGTGAAAAAGATCTGCGGAAAGAAAGTATCTCTTAGCTGGAACAGCCCCAGAATGGCTGTTCTGGAGGGGCTGCTTGCGCTGGGAGATGACGAAGATACAGCTGACATGCTGGAGAAAGCTGTGCTGCGCGGGGCAAGGTTCGACGCATGGACCGATAGATTCAGATGGGATATATGGAAAGATCTTATTGAAGCTTACGATCACCTCCGTACAGGGCTGCAGGCGGGTATTGAACCGGGGGAAGACCTTCCATGGAGCTTTATTTCCACCGGTGTTTCGGAAACGTATCTTGAAGCGGAAAATAAACGCTACTCCGATAACCTGAACACTCCCGACTGCAGGGAGGCGGGATGCAGGGGATGCGGAGCCTGCTCCGGAACCCGGGACAGCAGCGAAACTCCAGTTCTGGACTTCACCTCCTCATGTTCCGCAGCATCGACAGAATGTACTTCGGTACTCAGAGTACGATATTCAAAGACAGATTGTGCGGCATACACTTCCCATCTTGATATGGTACGGATGTGGGGCAGGGTACTGAGACGTTCTGATTTGCCTGTATCGTGGTCTGATGGTTATGTTACAAGGCCCAGAGTGCATTTTGGCCCTCCTCTTCCACTTGGTATTGAGAGTATTGCAGAGTATATAGATATAGAATTGAATACAAAACCTGTCAGCGGTGTAGAAGAGCTTCTTAACCGGTTCATGCCTGCAGGTTTGAAGGTTGAGGAAACTTGGATACTGGCCCCGTTTACTGACCACCCTGACGGAGGTTCAGTCGCAGCCGGATACATTGTATCGTCGGATTGCGAAGAATGGACACAGGAGGAAGCCTGCAGAACTGCTGAGCTGCTTGACAGAAGTGAGCATGTACTCAGCGTGAATGAACAAGATTGTTGTGTCGTATTTATGACACTGACGGATAGCAGAAAATCCCGTCCGGATCTGCTTTTATCCGAAATACTGGATTACCAGGTAAGAATTAAACGGACGGATATATATACTTGTTACGACAGTAATTGCTGGAGATCATTCAGATCTCATAGCAGAGATATGGAGAAGAAGTTCTTTGAAAGTTGATTTTATAATAAACTCCCATCCGGAAGTCACAAGAATTGGAATTCTTGAAGACAACAGGCTGATGGAGATAATAGTTGAAGACGGCAACGAAAAAAGACAGGTAGGAAATATCTACCTTGGAAAAGTAAATGCCGTACTGCCGGGTATGCAGGCCGCCTTCGTGGATATTGGTCTTGAAAGAAGTGCCTTTCTGCATGTAAGTGATACCCGTTCCGGTGCAGTGGATACGCAGATGTTTGCAAAATCCCTTGCCAGCGGCCTTCCCGCAAGCACAAAAGAGGTAAAGGATCCCATAGAAAAAGTTCTGAAAAAGGGACAGGATATCCTTGTACAGGTTACAAAGGAACCAATCGGGACAAAAGGTGCAAGGGTCAGTACCAGGATCTCAATTGCGGGAAGATACATCGTCAGTATGCCGGGCGAATCCGTCACCGGAATATCAAGGAAGATAAGTGACAGGACGGAGAGAGCACGACTCAGAAAGATCCTGTCCACAGTAAAGACACCCGGATACGGTATTATTGCCAGGACCGCGGGAATCTCGCAGGATGAAAAATCTTTCAAGATTGATATGGATACGATTGTGGAGAAATGGAAAGAGGTCGGGCAAATCGCCCTGAAGAGGAAATCCCCTTCCCTCCTTCACCAGGAACAGGATATCGTGACGATAACCATGAGGGATCTGGTCACCCTGGACACAAATTCCATAGTTACCGATTCAAAGACGGTTGCGAGAGAAGCCAGGAAGTATCTGAAAACCTATGCCAGCGGTATGACAGGCAAAGTGAAGTATTACAGAGGAAAAACCCCGATATTCGACCATTTCGGAATAGAGCAGGAAATAACGGGGATAATGGACAGAGAAGTCCCGCTCAAAAGCGGCGGGTCACTTGTCATTGAGCATACTGAAGCTCTTGTAGCCATCGATGTTAACACGAAAAGATACGTGGGCAGGAAGAAACAGGAATTCACTATCCTCAAGACCAATGTAGAAGCCGCAAAAGAAGTTGCGCGACAGCTTCGGCTGCGCGACCTGGGTGGGATTATCGTCATCGATTTTATCGACATGGATTTCCCTGATCATAAGGAGAAGGTGCTCAATACCCTAAGGAGCGAACTGAGCAGAGACAGATCGCCCACCAAGACATGCCAGGTCAGTCCCCTTGGGCTGGTTGAGATGACCAGAAAAAGAGTTCGTCCGAGCGTTTTTCAGGCTCTCTCTCAACCATGCTCCTGCTGTGGCGGTTCAGGCAGAGTGATGTCCACTGTGTCGACAGCTACCAGGCTGGGACGGTTTATTGAAAGAGCATCTCTTGATCGGATGCACAGGAATCTTGTGATTTCCGTTCATCCGAAGCTTGCCGAGTATCTGCATGAAGAGGAGGGAAAGAGAATGAATCATATAGCATCTATTTCCCAGCTCAGCATCGATATCCGGGAAGATGACCAGCTTAGAGTTGATGAATTTAAAGTATATTCTTTAAATGTACATGAAGAGATAACAAGTCTCTACAGTCGTTCAGGAAAATCCTGACTCACTGACAGTTGAAATTGAATGTAAATGCGGAGGTGAACAGTTGTACGCAATAATAGAAACCGGCGGATTCCAGTTCAAAGTGGAACCTGGTATGAAACTGAATGTACCCAGAATCGAATCGGGAGAAGGTGATTCGATCAATCTTGATCGAGTTCTCCTGGTCGGTGATGGTGATGATGTTGAAGTTGGAACCCCTGTGATCGCAGGCGCTTCTGTGGAAGCTGAAGTACTTGAGCACGGACGGGGCAAGAAAATCGTTGTCTTCAAACGGAAACGACGCAAGGGATACGAAAGAACACAGGGTCATCGCCAGGATTACACCAGAATAGAAATCAAATCTATTAGTAAGGGATAGAGGATTCGCAATGGCAGAATCATCGGTACTGTCCGGAAGAAAGTTCGCGAAGGAAGTACGGAGAAACCTCACAGAAGAGATTAGCAGTATTGGCGGCCGGCCTCCGGGGCTGGCCGTTGTTATAGTTGGAGATGATCCTGCAAGCCGCGTATACGTTTCCATGAAAGAGAAAGCCTGCGGCAGGGTCGGAATAGTCAGTACTTCTGTCAAACTCGACGAATCAGTCTCGCAGGAGGAGCTTCTTCAGGAAATAAACAAGCTTAACGAAAACCCCTCCGTCGACGGTATACTGTGCCAGTTGCCTCTTCCCGATCAGATATCTG
>JAUWSQ010000007.1 GCA_030609965.1 Candidatus Fermentibacterota bacterium | reverse complement strand
CGTATGCTCCAAAATCAGTTTCACTGTCATCAACCGTTTCATGACTAAAGGATGTTATATACATTCCGGCTCCAAAGCCGTAGAAGACGGGTCCGGAATATGTTCTTAAACCTGCAAGGATAGGAATGAGGCTGCAAGTGGCATCACTGACCTCCCCTTTCGGCTGAAGAATCCCGTAACTGACACTTCCCTCAATAGCGTAGACGGGCATATGGGCAAGCACGTTTATTCCCAGTATGGGGCTTATGTTAAAGGCATCATTTATCTCACTATTTGGGAGAAGGATTCCAGCATGGGCTCCAAATTCCACAATACCGGCTGAAACAGCCATTGAAAGGGTAAGCAGAGCTACTACAGTTATTTTCATATTCGTCCTTTCTATGTATGAGTATACATGAATATATTAAAATATCTGCATGTAAAGTCTAGACTGTGTCTTTACTCAGGTACTTCAATATTTCCTCAGTGTTCCTGAGTTCAAGAACTCGGGGACCTGGCGCAGAAAAATCTCCATCTGGTCGCACGAACACAAAATCAACTCCTGCTGCGTTGGCAGCACCCATATCGCTGCCTGCGCTATCCCCGATGAACAGAGTATCGTAGGTTTTTGAGTCTGCAAGTTTCATTGCGTAACGAAGTATTTCAGGGTCCGGTTTTGCGGATCCCACTTCACAGCTCAATACGATAAGGTCAAGAAACTCCATCAATCCCGATTTCTCAAGCCTTTTTCGCTGGACAAATCCCGGACCGTTGGATACGATTCCAACAGTGAATCTACCCCTGAGTACCTTGAGCAGGTCGATAATGCCCCGGAGCGGTTCACCGTGCTCCTCCAATCCCTCGAAGTAGAGTTCGATGAATTCAACGGGATCAACACCTAATCCGGCTTTACTGAAAGCCTGACGCATTTCACTCGAACCCGGTTCAATTGCCGATGGTTTGCAGGCTTCGAGATCCTGTATGACCTTATCTTCAAGGAATCGAAGGATATGTTTCAGAGTATCGCTGGATTTATTCAGATCGAGTATTTCCACGATATATTCCGCGGCAAATTTCTGCGCCCCTGCATAATCAACCAGTGTACCATCCAGATCGAATAGAAAAGTACTGTATTTGCTGAAATCCATGAGAATAGCCTCCTCTCTGGTGATACAATGATTTTGAAAGTATACTTCGGCAATACCTTTACGATAATGCATTTTTTGTTTTCGGCCATATTTTCTCAAGTATAATCTCCGATTCCTGCCTGAAACTGACAATACTTTCCCGGAGAAAATCCCACGTCAACAAGAAACTGTTCTAATGAATACTCCGCTCGCTCTCAGTGCATGAGGAAAATGCCTGACCTGTAGAGATGATAAAACTGGAATAGTTCTTGCACCGATCATTCAATCTTCTTGTCAGGTTGATGTCCTCCTGACTGACCTTCTTCGCGCCCCCTGGATGGTTATGTACCAGTATCACCGCGATTGCTTGAAAACTGAATTCAGTGAACCGAATTTTTTCAGCAGTCTGTGAGCTATCTCCCTTGTGTCTTTCCTGGGAACTGCGTACGTCAGGAGGAGTTCCCAGTGCGTCCCGCTGAGAAACCCCCCTTATGCCGCCATGAGATATCTATCCTCAGCTCCTTCATCTTCTCGGGTGTGGTTTAGTAGGTTACCCCGATTGTTGTTGCGGTTCTCCTCATAGGGCGCTTGGAATAATTGTTGATGCTGGAATCCATGATTTCTTTGTTGGGAAGAGTTACAAGTGTTTGTTCTACAGTTCTTATTCTTTTAGAACGGATACATATTTCCTCGACAGTTCCGCTTACTCCGGCAACAACTACGTCAAGCATTTCGGGTGCAGAACCCAATTATATTGTATGGCCTTCGGGCAGCTCACACACAGGAATGGTCTCAGAGATATTGTTTCATGTCTGAATGCTCACCTGAACAAGCTCTATCACATGGGTATCCGTGGTGATTTATTCGCATACCTGACAAACAACTTCAGGATATCCGCTCTGACTGTAGCAGGTTTATTCAAAGCTCGTTGGTAGATAGAACTGTTCTTCAAGTGGATCAAGCAGCATCTTCAGATCAAGCGCCTGTTCATGATTACTCTGATTGCGAGGCTTTGAGGATTCTTGGCACGACAAGGGGATGAATTCCCTGGGACAGGAATCGATGAACCATCCTGGAAGACCATTACTAAATTCCAGCACGCAGTCTCCCGAAGTGCTGTCAAGGAAGAAGATTCCGGCTGCATCGATACCTTAGAATTCAGACATTGAATCAATGGCAATTTTCATTGCTGAAAATGCATCATCAAGGACGTTCATTTTAAGGCAGTAATCAGACAGAAGTTCAAATCGTTCGATTTCCGGTTGATTCCTCTCTCGGTCGGCTGCACAGAATCTGTTCATATAGGAAGCGATAGCAATAATAAACCCTCTATCAAAATATGATCGTCCCGAAGCCTGATGTCACTAAAAAGAACCGCGAGGGCAGAAACCCCCGCGGTTACATGTTCTGATATGTGCAGTCTAGAAGTTACTCTTGATGTCACCCCAAGTGGACTGCTGAAGAGTACTCTCAAGCCAGGTCATGATATAATCCATCATAGCTTCAACTTCAGGTGCAGCACAAGTCTCGAATTGCATCGTGGAATAGATCCTGAAGTTAGCATCATCAACGCAGCCGAATTCATAAGATCCATCACCGATGAATCCGTTTGCACCCATGTCATCCGGGTAGAAGCTTCCAGTAGAAGGTTGTACATAGAAATTAACGACATCTGCTGTCCCGCTCCATCCTTCTGCGAAGGTGCCGGCTATTCCCGATGCAGATACTAATACATCGCTGAAAACGTCCTGCGCAACGGTTCCGCAACCGAACCATGTATCGAGCCATGCAGCAGGAACACCGCTCCACTCTATATCCTGACCGATGAGAATAAGGGCTCCTCCAGCTGTCATGTAATCTTCCAGTTCGTCCATGGTTTCAACGGAGAGGGCAGGTCCTAAAGCAGGATTCCAGTAGTCACCAACCCAGTAGAACACAAGGCTATAGTCAGCAAGCATGGTGCTTGATGTTGGGATAGTCTGTTCTCCAGGATCTTCTCCGTCATACGTCGGATACCACTCCCAGGTATAGCCAAGGTTATCCAGTGCTGTTCCCATTCCACCGTTCCAGTGATATGGTGTACCGGTAGGAATGCTTGTAGAGGGATTAACAGTATTGAATGCCCATGTGGATGGGAACTCCTCTACGTCAGGATTCCAATACTGGTCTCCCCATGCATTACCATTCATGAAGCTCATAGCAGCCATAACGAACAGCACATCGCCACCCTTACCCGGCATTGGAATTCCAGGTGTTCCTGATGATGCAGCATCCCGTGGATTTACAGGAAAATCTCCCGTACCACGTGCAAACCCTCCGAAAGCTAGTGCCGTTATTATAAGCACGACAATAATCGACTTTATCATTTATTTCTCCTTTCATTTTCTGAGATTGAACATAAGAATCACTACAACAACAATTATATATAATTCAAACTGATTGTCCATACTACTATCATTTATATCATACCTGAATTCAACTCGCAAATACAACAGAATTAGTTTATACTGGTAGTGAGCTGTTGTAGAATTGACAGCGGTAACCATCAACAAACCAAAAGGAGTACTTATGAGTTTGTACAAACAACTTATCTGAGAATAACTATGCCAAATATACATGCTTTTGCAAGCCGGACATGGGAAGGAGATACTATCATTGGTATGAGCCACCAGGGTGCTTTGGTGAGTGTTGTCGAACGAGTATCACTATTTACTGTGATAGAGATCCGTTATGCATAAACAGCCCTTGCAGTCACCGAAGCAATGACTTCCGGCCTGGAGCCATATGCGGACAGTGTGTTGATCATAACTGTGGACAACGGCAAGGAATTCGCTGGCCACGAGAAGGTTGCTGAAGCCCTTGATACAGATGTGTACTTTACTCATCCCTATGCATCTTGGGAGAGAGGAACCAACGAGAACACTAATGGTCTGCTTCGCCTGTACTCCCCAAGAAGCGGAAGCTTAACGATGTAAGCAAGCATGATGTATAATATGTAGAGAATCGTCTCAACCACAGGGTGAGTAAGAAACTTGGCTTCAAAACACGCTTTGAAGTACTCTTCAGGACAACTGAGAGGTTAATTGTTGCACTTGGAACTTGAATCCTTCCGGGTGGCTAAATTAATTGAATAATCACTATTAGAAAGGTATGAAAACTTTGAGTAACCAGAATACAGCACCACTCAGCCTTGATAAATCACCTGCGAAAAAGAGCATTCTCGTTCTTTCCGGTAAGGGTGGGGTGGGTAAGAGTACAGTTGCTGCCAACCTTGCAATTTCACTTTCTCTTCAGGGGTACACTACCGGTCTTCTTGATACGGATTTTCACGGTCCCAGTATTCCCAAACTTCTGGGTATGGAGGGAACCAGACTCACATCATCAGATGGGAAAAAGCTGAATCCCGCTGAACTAGGATCCCTCAAAGTAATCTCTGTTGATTTCATGCTCGGCAGCAGGACAGATCCCGTGATATGGCGCGGACCGATGAAGATGAACGTAATCAAACAGCTTTTTGAAGACGTTAACTGGGGAGAGCTGGACTATATGATTGTTGATTGTCCTCCGGGAACCGGTGATGAACCGCTTTCTGTCGCACAGCTCATACCTGAACCCACCGGTGCTGTTATTGTTACCACACCGCAGGAAGTATCCCTTTCCGATGTAAGGCGCTCAATTCAGTTCTGCCATGCTCTTTCGCTGCCGGTACTGGGAGTAATAGAGAATATGTCAGGATTCGTCTGCCCTCATTGCGGTGAGCGAACTGAACTCTTCGGTTCGGGGGGCGGGGAGAAAATGGCCTCTGAGATGGAAGTTCACTTCCTTGGTAGAATTCCCATAGAGTCTGAAATAGTATCATCGGGAGACAGCGGCAAACCCTTTGTATACCACAACGGGAACTCACAGTTCGCTAAGGATTTCGAAAATATTGTAACAGATATAGTAGAGAAAACCATGGGGCCGGGGCTCAAAACTTAACATTCTTAATAAAAAGTGCCAGGCACCAAATGTTAAGTTTCCTGAAGGGGTCAGACCTGATCAGGCCTGACCCCACAAAAATAAGAGGCGGGGATGAACCCCGCCTCTTTTGCGCACCATTTTACTTAACGTTACTAAAACTCAGCTGATCATAAAGGAGTAAGGTTAACACTTTCATCTTCGTTGATTGCACGGTTACATGTTAAGTCCGAACTCTGTAACCTTCCATTGACCATCTTCCTTTATTACGTCAATTACGTGGGTTTCTGTTCTGTCCGGGAATGTGGTAGTCACTTCTACCTTCGCGACATCACCTTCGATGTTGACTTCGCCGATGATTACCTCACCGGATGCTATGACTGATGCCATCATCTGTGAGGAAAACACGGCTATTGCAAAGTCTTTAACGGTCATGTCGGGAATATCCGCTACGTCTATCTCGATACCTAAGGCGGCCATCTGTGCGGATGAAGCTTCAGGGTCGAGCTGGATCATTTCCAGCTGTCCTTCCATTCCCACAAGGGCGCTTTCCGACATATACGAAACTACTCTTTCTCCGTTTCCTGACTTCAATGCATCGAACATTCCAGTTACGGCATCGCCGGGATTACTGCCGCTGCCGCCACCGCATGCCATTGTCAGAGTGAACAGCGAGATGAAAAAAACTGTGATCGTTTTCATGGTTTCCTTTCACGCTATGTATTGAATGTTAATGGAATATTACTTGAATACATCATCAAGTAAATTCTCATCGGCAATTTCCGGCATCGTTATCTTCATCTCGGGTTCTGCTTCCATCGCTTTCTTCACGGCATAGATAGCTCCGGGATTCCGTGCCCAGGATCTTCTGGCCAGTCCGTTGGAGACATCCCAGCTCAGCATGCCAGACGCCCGGTCCGCCGCTTCGGGCGAACCATCAAGAAGGAGGCCGAATCCACCATTTATCACTTCACCCCAGCCTACTCCTCCGCCGTTATGCAGTGATACCCAGGTTGCACCCCTGAATGAATCACCGATCACATTCTGAACAGCCATATCAGCTGTGAACATGCTTCCGTCCCTGATATTCGCAGTTTCCCGGTAGGGGGAATCCGTTCCTGAAACATCATGATGATCCCTTCCGAGGACTATCGGTGCTGTAATCTCACCGCTTGCTATAGCATCGTTGAAAGCAGTGGCGATATTTATTCTCCCCTGCCTGTCAGCGTACAATATCCTTGCCTGTGAGCCTACCACCATTCTATTATCTTCAGCCTGTTTAATCCAGAGTATGTTGTCCAGCATCTGGCGTTTTATTTCAGGATCGGCTTCCTCTGCCATCTTTTCGAGTACATCGGCGGCAATCATGTCAGTTTTCCTGAGGTCTTCGTGATCGCAGGAAGTGCAGACCCATCTGAAGGGACCGAACCCGTAATCAAAGCAGATCGGTCCCATGATGTCCTCAACGTAGGAGGGGTAGGCGAAGGTACCGTCCGTACGGAGAATTCCCTCCGCACCTGCCCTTGAAGCTTCAAGCAGGAAGGCATTGCCGTAATCCCAGAAGAACATCCCGGCTGCGCTCAGGGTGTTTATTGCCCTGACCTGTCTTCTAAGGGATTCCTGCACCGCATTTCTGAATTCCTCCGGGTTTTCAACCATCATCCTGCTCGATTGTTCAAGGGAGAGACCGGCCGGATAGTAACCGCCAAGGTACGGATTATGAAGTGAGGTCTGATCACTTCCGAGATCAACGGGAATACCTTCAGCGGCAAGCTTTTCCCATAGGTCAACAATATTTCCCGTGTATCCCAGAGAGAGGGCTTCCCCGGCCCTGCGCGCCTTTTCGACCCTGAGCAGAACCCTGTCAAGATCGTTCTCTATCTCCTGAAGCCATCCCTGTTCGTACCTTGTTTTTATCGCTTTAGGGTTGATCTCGGCGATTACGCATACAGCACCTGCTATGACCGAAGCCTTTGCCTGGGCTCCACTCATGCCTCCCAGCCCTGACGTGACGAATAATTTGCCCGAAAGATCCGCTTCCGGGGGTAATCCGAGGTATTTCCTTCCGGCGTTCAGAAGTGTGATGGTGGTACCATGGACTATTCCCTGCGGGCCTATGTACATGAAACTGCCAGCGGTCATCTGTCCGTACGATGTTACTCCCAGGGCAGCCAGCCTGTCGTAATCTTCCCTGGAGCTGTAATTCGGTATAACCATCCCATTCGTCAGGACAAGCCTGGGTGCTTCTGGGTGGGATGGAAAAAGACCGAGGGGGTGGCCCGAATACAGAACAAGGGTTTGAAATTCCGTCATCTCGGAGAGGTATTTCATTGTAATAAGGTATTGCGCCCAATTCTGGAATACGGTTCCATTGCCTCCATATGTTATCAGTTCCTGCGGATGCTGGGCAACGGCAATATCAAGATTATTCTGGATCATAAGCATTATCGCCGCTGCCTTTGGCGTTCTGGCAGGATATTCAGTTATGGGTCTGGCTTTCATTTCGTATGTCGGCCTGAATCTGCGCATGTAAATCCTGCCGTCGTTCTCAAGCTCAGCTGCGAACTCGGGGGCAAGTTCGGAATGCCATTCCTTCGGGAAGTAGCGAAGGGCGTTTTTCAATGCAAGTTTCTTTTCTTCAGTACTCAGCACATCTGGCCTGGCGGGCGCATGGTTCACTCCCGGAAGGTCAGGAGGCATCGGAGGGATCGAATCAGGTATGCCCTGTGAAAGTTGTTTGCCCAAAGAGTCTGACATGAAAACCTCCGCTGTATATATTCATTATAACTGATGTAGTATGATGAATAATAATCAACGTGTTTTCTTTTACAAGGAGATGGTAATTATGAGAAAGGTGATACTGTTTTTGTTCGTAGCGGTAACTCTGGTTTCCGCGGAGCGCTATGCTCTTCTGAACTTCAGACCTGTTAACGATATGGAGATTCACAGATTGATCGATTCCGGCTGTGAAATCGTGCATGTCTACGAAGATGGTTCAGTTGATTGCATAGCCAATGAGCATGACTACGCTTCCCTTCTTGCCACCGGTATGCCTTTCACTATAAGAATCGACGATCTTGTGAGCTTCTACAGCGGAAGATTCGATGGAAAATCCATGGGAGGATACCTTACATGGGGTGAGCTTTCCAGCTGGCTTGACAATCTGCACGATACGTTTCCGAGTATCACAAGCGCACCTACTTCGATCGGAGATACTTACCAGGGAAGACCACAGACGGTAGTTAAGATATCCTCAAACAACGATTTCTGGACTGACGACCCGGCTTTGCCCAATGTCTGGTACGATGGACTTATTCATGCAAGGGAACCTGCTTCCATGCGTAATGTTCGCTTCTTCATGCTGTGGCTCTGCGAAAACTACGGGCGCAACGGTTTCTGCGGGCTGCAGGCTACCTACGTCCTGGATAATCGCGAGATATGGTGTCTTCCATGTAACAATGTAGACGGTTACGTCTACAATGAGGCTCAAGCCCCGGGCGGTGGCGGGATGCACAGGAAGAACATGAACTGGACCCTTGGTGATGGTATCGACCTTAACAGGAACTGGAGCGTCGGGTGGGGAGGAGCCGGTTCCAGTGGAGACCCTGGTTCCAGCACCTACAGAGGGACCGGTCCTATAAGCGAGCCGGAGGCAAGCAACATTGACAGCTTCTGGCAGACTCATCCACCGGCCCAGATGCATTCCACTCATACATACGGGAATATACTTATCTATCCCTGGGGATATACTGATCTTCCAACAACGCACGCTGCACAGTACAACACCCAGGGGGAGATAATGTCCCAGTGGTGTTCAGGTGAAGAACATGCTCCCTCGGCTATATTACTTTATTACAGCTCAGGGAACACAAGGGATCATGCGTATGGCCTGTACGGGGCCATGAGCTGGAACCATGAAACCGGAGGAGATTTTGCAGGATTCTGGCCTTCAGCAACCGAAACTATTAAGCTTTCCCGTCGGAACCTCAGAAGCTATCTTGTAACTGCTTTCCTCGCAGGATGCCCCCTTGATCCACATGTTCCCGGCATTCCCGTAATCGAAGCTATAGGAACGGTCAATCTGCCATTTACAATTAACTGGAGCTTTGTTCCTGAGGCTGATTCGTACGCCCTTCAGGAACTTGCGGGATACGAAATTCTTCTTGATGATAACGGCAGCGGAGGACCTTTTACACTTGCTAACTGGTCGTCAACAACTTCGCAGCACCACTCGGGAACACACAGTTACCTTTCAGGTGGCACAGGAAGCATGACCTGGACTGAAACCGTTACCATCCCTGCAGACGGAGGAGGACGCTTAAGTTTCTGGGCTTATTACGACATTTACAGCGGTTCCGGTCAGGGCAGTATTGAAGTATCAACTGACGGCGGGGCGAACTGGTATTACCTACAGACATTCACCCGTGACGATCATACCTGGCGGCTTAACATACATGAACTTGATGAATGGCAGGGGGAAACACTGAGTTTCAGATGGGGATCTGTCAGCAGCAGCACTGACCTCTATATCGATGATATAAAAGTTGAGGTCTGGGATGAGAATGACTTCATAGATCTCAGTATTCCGGTCAACTCTTACACTGTTTCAAGCCATGCAGGCGGTGAGTTCTGGTACAGAGCAGTGGCAATGGATCCGGATTTCGGTCCCAGCTGGCCTTCCGATGCTGTTATGGCTCAGATAAATAATACAGGTATCTCAGAGAGTACAACTGGTTCAGGAATAACGCGGCTTGGTCATATCAGCCCTAATCCGGCTTCGAGTATGGCTTCAATTCCAATAACGATTTCAACCGCTGCCCAGGGGATGACATCCCTTGTCGTTTACGATCTTTCCGGAAGACAGATCCGAGACCTGTCGTCACAGATTGGAACGTCGGGATCACGCACACTTCACTGGGACTGTTGCGATTCAGGTGGAGAAATCGTACCCGGAGGACTTTATTTCTTCGTTATTGATGCGCCGGACCTCAGACAGACCAGACAATTAGTTGTTGCCGGGTATTAGTGAGTAATACAGAGGTATTTTCTGTATGAAACCATCAGGTGGAATCAGGGTTCTTCTGTCCGCAGTCACGGATGCTGTCGTACTGGTGGATTCCCAGCGAAAAATCTCTTTCATGAATCCTGAGGCGGAGAACCTTACAGGATACAGTGCTGCTGATGCGGAAGGGAAAGATCTGTGGGAAGTATGTATCTTCATTGATCAGAATACACGAAAATCCCTTATTGACGATATAGGCGGAGTTCTTTCAAGGGATGGATACTTCAATTTTCCTGTTGCTGCTGTAATCATTCATCGGGAGGGAGATGAAACACTTGTAAGGGGTGCAGTCTTCCTGTCCGATGAATCCCGCAAGGGTTCCGATATTATCGAGGGTGTGGTTTTCAGGAATGTAAGCTCAAGATGGTTAATCGATACTACACTGCAGAGGAATCAGAAGATCGATACCATAAGGATTCTTGCTGGAGGAATTGCAGGCAGGCTGAATGATCTTCTTACAGTTCTTCTTGCACGCCTTTCAGGGATTAGCAGAAACCATAAAGACAGAGCTGCGGTATTCAGGTCAATACGTGATTCAAAGAAGATTATCGGCAGGATCAGCTCGATGGTATCCAGTCTGTCATCCAAAGAGGCGGATGTAGATGCCTCTGCGGATATATGCCTTGTAAGGAATATTATCAGGAGCAGTCTTTCTATCTTCACCGCCGCTTTTCCAGGAATGAATGTTAAACTGGCTTATCCTGATAGAACGGGTTTTGCCGGTGTTCCTCCGGGACTTGTGGAGCAGATTGTTGTTAATCTTCTCTTGAACGCCGGTGAGGCTGTTGGTGAAAGTGGTACAATAAAAGTTACAGCCTGCAGGGTCGACTTATCGGAGGATCTAAAGCCTCTTACCGCCGGAAGTTACGTTATGATATCCATAAGTGACGATGGATGCGGCATCTCGAGTGAGAACCTGACCAGGATTTTCGATCCATTCTATTCCACCAGGCGGCAGAAAGGAGGTCTTGGATTATCTGCCGTTTACTCGATCGTAAACAGCTATCATGGTTACATCATTGTAAAATCAGAACTTGAAAAAGGCTCTATCTTTTCAGTCTATCTACCTGCAGCCAATAATATTGTTACTGAAACTGCGGATGATGTTTTTCCGAGGATTTCAATTGCGGGTTTTACTGAACACGAATCTCATTCTCTTGAAATAATCCTGGAGGCTATAGGCTGTACAATGTTCTCGCTGCCTGCAGAAAGTATGGATATAGAGTCAATGGGTACTGAGGGTTCGGGATACAACCTGCTTCTGACCGATTACGATTTCTACATGTCGGAGATAGATTTGTTGAAAGGTTCCGATATATCTGAACATGGAGTAATTGCGATTATTAATGAATCTTACCATATGCCTGACAATACTGATTCGAATATAGTGTTTGTAAGTAGGCCTTTCAGGAATGATGTTATAATTGCTGCTGTTGCGGAGAATGCCTGGTCAAGGCCTGAAGATATTAAGAAGGATACCGATATTGAAGATTAATTGTACACAGTGCGGAGCACATCAGGTGGTTCTTGAAAGCAACTTCTTCCTTAGGTGTCCGTTCTGTGATGCAACGATCATTGTTGACCCGCCCGAGAGTACTCCTGTGCTGGTCGACGCATCCGTTTCAGAAGAGTATGCCAGAAGGCTTTTTCCATCGGGTATGGTTTCTTCCGTGGAGATGAAATTCTTTCCATACCTGGAAACAGGCACATCTTCCGCAAGGAAGATCCAGCCATGCTTCAGTCAACCCTGGCAGGATCTTGAGGATTATCTTCCCCCTTCCGGAAACATGAAAATTTTTGATAAAAGCCTCGCAGAGCCTGATCAGCTGATACCCTTTGACAGAGATATGGCTGAAGAGAGCAGCGGCAGAGTGATCTTTCACCCGTTCTATATTGTTATGCTTAATCTGGAGGGTTACAGCGAGGGACTGCTGGTTGACGGTGTATCCGGTAAGATAATAGGTGACCCACCCGTTACGAAGGAACAGGCTGATTCCGGAAAGAATCTGTACAGGATATTTCTCCTGACTCTTGTTGTCGGTCTGGTTTTCACGTTTCCTATCTATTTTCTTACAAAAGATCTTGATGAATCGTGGCATTCGATGATCTGGAATGTCTCGATCGTTATCCTTCTTGCATTTGGATTTTATCATTTCGGAATAAAGGCCAGGAGGAAATGAGTAAAGTAACTGTTGCCCTTACCTGTCCATCGTGTGCCGGACCTCTTCGTATTCGAGAAGGGGATACCCACATAGTCTGCCCCAGCTGTTCGAGCAGCCTGCTGCTTCCGAATGCAGTGCGCAGATATGTGCTGCCCTCAAGTGTAAAAGGTATAGATGTGCTAAGGTCGGTGCGAAGGGAACTTAAGGGAGTTAATCCCCGAAGCATTGAAAGCGCAAGGGTAAGCAAACCGGTGCTCTATTATGTACCTTTCTGGCACTGCAGTGCACAGGTAAACGGCTATGTACTTGGAGTAGAACCTGTATATCATGAGAGCGAAGTGCCCACCGTATCGTACACAGGACAGTCACCAACTGGTTATTCGGTGTCAGTCACAAGGAAAATAAAAACTCGGACTGGATCCGATGCTGTGGAACGGGAGATTCAGCTGTCCGGAAGCGTGAACATCAGTGCGGCAGACCTGGAACCCCTCGGGATCCCAGGTCTTTCGGCGGACTCGCAGCTTTCCATACAGGGGCTTGATATTCAGCGTACTGCTCTTCCCGATGGACTGGAGGTCCTTGAGGATGAGGGTTCTCGAGAAGGTGTATTCGTTGACCCTTTGGTAACCGTTGCCGATGCACACGCTCAGACAGCCAGATATTTCAGCAGACTGGGAGCAGGAGTCGGTTTCGGGCTTGAAGAGAGATGGGAGTTTCTCGTTATCTCCGGATACCGGGATGCTCTTGTTTATTATCCGCTGTGGATAACCGATTTCAGAATTGATACCGGGTCATATCAGGTAGTTGTTGATGGACGTTCAGGAAGTGTTCTAAGAGGAAGATTTCCATCGTCAGGCAAGGACAGGAAGATAATTACGGTTGCTGCTGCGCTGTTGTGGGCCGGCATTCTGCCTTACACTTTTGATATGCTTTTCAGCGGTAAACTTGATTACACAATATCATCGGGAGGTCAATCCAGCTGTCTTCCCATAATTCTTATCATTCTGGGTGCCCTGGCATTTGGAACCTGGCATCTTCTTCGGATACTCAGCAGAATAACGGGCAGAGGCAACGATCATGTTATCTATTAATTCTCGGATGGAAATCCATAATGAGGTATAACCTTTCAGAACTGACGCTTCTCAGATGTTCCAATTGCGGCAGCGATCTGGGCGGTCTTTCCACAGATGTGATATTTTACTGCTCAGAGTGCGGCAAATGCTGGATTTCCGATGAGCGGCTCAGCCCGGTCGATATTGAATTCGTACGGGTTGGGGGTTCTGATTCGATTTTGCTTCCTTTCTGGAAGGTTGACGCTTCCGTGACCATGCAGGACCGCATTTCGCGCAGGGAATCTTCGGCATCAGGTGCTGCTGGATTCAGGGAGTTTACCGGCAGGGAGATGGGGCTTACAGAATCCGATTCCGGATCCCGCAAGGTCAGGTTCGTCTTCCCGGCATTTTCAACGAACCTGATCCTCTCAACCGGAGTCAGAATGCACAGAGAGAACTTCCTGCCTGAAAAGACGGAACATGGGAAGCGGTTCAGAGTTATCGGTGGTTCTGTAGGGAAAGATGATGCAGAATTGCTGGCCCGTGCAGTTGCCGTGGGTGTTGAGGTGAATAGAACCGATTATCTTGCATCTGTTGATCTGGAAATCGAAGTTCACTCCGCATGCATTTACGCTATCGGGTGCACAACCCATAATAATGTTATCAGAATTAACGGTTCAAAAATCGGAATACTCATGGCAGCGATAAACGATTGTGATGAGATGCTTAAGCAGAATCAGGTCTTTCCAGGTTGATCCTACTTCTTGACCTGTGAAGACTGGATATCTAATGTTGATATTACAGATGACAGAAATCAGAAAGTACTACGGAACAGGAGCAATGTATGTCAGGACATAATAAATGGAGCAGCATAAAGCACAAGAAACAAAAAGCTGACGCAGCCAGGGGCAAGATTTTCAGCAGGCTGGTCAAGGAGATATCTGTAGCCGCAAGGGAGGGCGGAGGAGACGTAGAAACGAATGCTCGATTGAGGGTTGGAGTGGAAACCGCGAAATCCCACAATATGCCTTCTGACAATATCGAACGGGCCATTAAGAGAGGGACAGGCGCCCTTGAGGGAATCACTTACGAGGAGATGACCTACGAAGCATACGGTCCCGGAGGAGTTGCCATAATCATTGAGGTACTGACAGATAACAAGAACAGGACAGCAGCTGAAATAAGACATATCCTCTCAAAACATGGTGGTCACCTCGGTTCCCGAAACAGTGTAGCGTACATGTTCAGCAGGGTTGGAAAGATAGTAATCGACGGAACCCGCTACTCTGAGGATCAGGTTCTTGAGGCAGGTCTTGAAGCAGGCCTTGAAGATGTGCAGAAGATTGATGAAGTGATCATAGCTTCCACAGCCCCCTCCGATGTCTTCGATGTGAAGAATGCTCTGGTGGAGATGAGTGTGATTCCTGAGAGTGCAGAGGTTACAAAGGAACCGGAAAACTACATTGCCCTGAACGCAAAGGAAGCTCATAAGGCTGTTGAACTCCTTGAGATACTTGAAGATAATGAAGATGTTCAGGCAATTCATACAAACTTCGAAATGCAGGATGAATAATTGTCTGAATCTGGATCTGTCATTTACCTTGGTGTAGATCCCGGATTGGGAACCACAGGATATGGAGTGCTGCGTTTTGAAGCAGGGTCTATTGAGCTTCTTGATGGAGGTACGATAAGATCGAAGGCAAATGATCCTCTTCCAGTAAGACTGAACGAACTATACTGCGGAATTCTTGAGGTTCTTGATAAATACAGGCCGGTTGCAATGGGGCTGGAGGAGATATTTGCTCATTACAAGCATCCGGCTACAGCAATAATAATGGGGCATGCCAGGGGCGTGCTGTGCCTTGCGGCCGCCCGGCGGGGGGTACCTCTTGTTTCGTTACCCGCAACCAGGATTAAAAAACTTGTCACAGGTAATGGAAGAGCAAGCAAGGAACAGGTGTCAGGTATGGTCAGGCATCTCCTGGGTTTGACCGCCACGATCAAGCCGGATGATGTTACAGATGCGCTCGCAATTGCAATAGCCGCATACGAAAGTGAAAAGAATGATAGAAAGTATAAGAGGCTCAGTAGAAAAGACAGCTGATTCCACCGTATATATCCGGACAGGTCCGGTTGTTATGCGTGTACTGACCCCAGGTTACTTTTTTAGAAATGTATCTGCCGGACAGGATGTTGATATTCCGGTCTATCTGCATCTTCAGATGGAGGGGAACCGGATTGTTCCTTTGATAGTCGGGTTTCCAGAAGTTCGGGACAGAGAATTTTTCGAGAAGTTTATTTCAGTTTCAGGGGTGGGAGTAAAGGCTGCGATCAAAGCTCTTGAAAAACCGCCGCATAGAATTGCCTCGGCAATAGCGTCCGAGGACTATGATTACCTTTCGACTCTGCCGGGAATTGGTAAGAAAAGGGCCAGGCAGATTGTAGCGGGTCTTCAGGAGCAGATGAAGAAAATGTATGGAATGGTTCCGTACGAAAGAACCGTTTCCGGAACTGGTGGTGAGGCAGAAGCAGTTCTGAAACAGCTTGGCGTGCCTGCGGCTGAAGCTGATGAACTCATTGGGAAAGCCTGCAGCGAACTTGGAGAAGATGCCCGGACATCTGATATTGTTAAGCGAGCTATGAAACTCAGGAGCAGACAGTGAGCAGAGAATCAATAGTTTCCGGTGAATCCCAGAGAATGGATGAAATCACCGATGAGAAGACACTGGCCTCTCTCCGTCCGGAAAATCTGAACGAATACGTAGGTCAGGAAGCGGTCATTCAGAAACTGTCAATTGCGATCAAGGCCGCCCTTGGCAGAGGAGAACCCCTCGATCACATTCTATTCCACGGACCTCCGGGCCTGGGCAAAACTACACTGGCACATATCGTATCCAACGAGATGAATGCCGGTCTGGTCTGTACTTCCGGACCAGTACTTGAGCGAGCAGCGGACCTGGTCGGGATACTGACCAACCTTCAGCGGGGGGATGTCCTCTTTATCGATGAGATACACAGGCTTCCCAGGGTCGTGGAGGAGTACCTTTATCCCGCAATGGAGGATTTCAAGATTGATATCGTGCTGGATCCCGGACCGCACGCCAGAACGGTAAGGCTCGACCTTGCCGAGTTTACTATTATTGGTGCTACCACCCGGGCAGGTCTGATAACCAACCCTCTCCGCAACAGGTTCGGTTTATCCCTGCACATGCAGTTCTATAACCCTGATGAGCTTGCAGTCATAATAAGAAGGTCTTCCCGTATTCTGAAACTTGAGATAACCGAAGGCGGAGCGGAAACAATAGCTCTACGGTCGCGGGGCACACCCAGGATCTGCAACAGACTTCTAAAGAGGGCAAGGGATTTCGCCCAGGTTGAAGGTAAGGATACAATAACCGAGGATGTCGCTGTTGAGGCAATGGATATTCATGGTGTAGACGAAGCGGGGCTGGACAACCTGGACATAAAGTATCTCAGTGTAATTATCAGGCAGTATTCAGGTGGTCCTGTAGGAGTAGCGGCTATGGCCGCGACCCTTAACGAAGAGAAAGATACACTTATCGATGTTGTGGAGCCGTACCTGCTGATATCAGGGTTTCTCAACCGGACAAGCAGGGGTAGAATGGCAACCCTCAAAGCGTACCGCCATCTTGGGCTGAAACGCAACAGTCAGGAAGAACTACCTCTGTGAAAACACCCGAACCCCTTCTACTGCATGCATGCTGCGGTCCCTGCATGACCGTTGTCTGCGAGCAGCTTCAGAAGGAAGGGTTCGAAATCACAGCCTTTTTCTACAATCCAAATATCCACCCCTGGAAGGAGAGGGAGAGAAGGCTTGAGGCACTCTCCGAGTACGCTGATTCAAAGGGGATCCCTCTTGAGATCGATGAAGAATATCCGCTGGAAGAGAATATCAGGATGCTGCTGGACGCTGATAACAGATGTTACGCATGTTTCTTCGATAGACTCTCGGCAACAGCTGACAAAGCGGCAGAACTTGGAATTGAGAATTTTTCCACAACACTTTCCGTAAGCCCCTACCAGAATCAAAAATTCATAATGGAAGCCGGGAATGCGGCTGAAAAGACAAGCGGCGTTCGGTTCATTTACAGAGATTTCAGGGAATTCTACTCTGAATCCATGCGGATTTCCAGGGAAGCGCAGATGTACAGGCAGCCTTACTGCGGCTGCGTTTTCAGTGAACGGGACAGATATCTTAAACTGAAATCACCCGGCCAGATTTGATAAATATCTTGAAATTCAGAGAACTTAAGAATACATTCTATTTCACCTTTGTAGTGCTTTATCTGCTCGGTATTTCATGCACCGGAGAAAACACTCAGAATGATAACAGTCAAACTTTACATGTAGTCAATTATGCAAATGTGTGTACGCTGACTGTTGTGGACTCCATAGGGGTAGAACTTGGTGATTCCAACTATGTATTCGGAGCTGTTCGAGAAGTTGAAATAGGTCCTGATGGAGACATTTATGTTGTGGACTGGATGAAATGTACTATTTTCAGATACTCCTCCACCGGTGAATTTCTGCAACGAATTGGACGCCGGGGCAGCGGACCTGGAGAGATGCATCAGCCCGGTACTCTCGCAGTAATGGATGATGGTACTATCTGTATGAATGACGGTGAACTTGGCTGGCTGAGATATGATTCGGAGGGGGTAAGTATCGGTTCACAATCTTATACGGGACTTAGTCCAATGCGTATGATGGCTCTGGATTCAACTGACATACTGGGGATGTTGAGCGAACTGAGTCGTGAGGACAATTTTCTGCTGACAACAAAGCGAATCTGCATGTGGAATTCAGATGATCCTGACTCGATTGAAACTGAGTATTTCAGCAAACAGTATCTGATTGGCCCTTTGGAAGACTTGAACGAGTTCAGAAGGGATCTTATCAGAATCGACTTTTTTCCTATACTCTTCACGGCAGGCTCAGGTTTCGTATGCATTGCCCCTGAGCCCCGCTCCGAGCCTATGCTGCTTCTCTTCCATGAAGATGGTTCGGTAATGGATACTCTGATGCTTCCCTACCCGGAAGTTGTTAGAACGGAAGAAGAGATACAACAGCAAAAACGGTTCACTGAGGAATTCATTTTTCACATATCTACACACCAGGTTGACTGGGAACCTTTCCCCAATAAGCCGATGATCTCAACTCTCGCTGTTGACGGGTTGAACCGGATATGGGTACAGCGGGGTTTTGAGCAGTATCCAGCTTTTGATCTTTTTGACACTACCGGTGAATATCTGATGACTGCTGTGCTGCCGGACATGGATGATACGGGTCACTTGAAGTTTCATATATCCAGACGCGGCTTTCTGGCCGTTCCGGAGGATCCGGAAAGTTACTATTGCGTATATCTGATTAATCTGCTGGAATGAGTAACGGTTCTTCCGCTTCAGCTGCCCCTTGATATTCCCAATTACTTTACCTCATCACCAGTACAGGTCTGAATCTTACTTGACGAGTCCATATACTTTTAAGTCTATTACTTCTACCAACTCCAACCGAAAGGAGGTGCACATGAGGAAAGGGAAAGGTATACGCACGGAGGTGCTGGCCTAGCTCAGCCCTCTATATCAGAAACCCCAACAAAGGAGGTGCACATGGTAGGAAACAAATACAAATGCGGGGAGAATAAGGTTTAACCTTTTTTCCCTATAAGGACGGGGCCGGGGCATACACTGCTCCGGCCCTCAATCTATACCTCGTTATTAACCTAAATATCTTGAATGAAAGAACAGGCTGTAATGAATCAGTGCGTGAAAGGGGACAGTGATGTTTCTAAGTAATCTTCTACTCCTGGTTTCACTATTCGGCCTGAGATGAAGTAAGTAAGACAGACAATAGGAATCTTGATTTCAAACCGTTCCGGCAATTTCTCCGAAACAGCATATTCGTCTCAATAAACCTTCGATTCCTGCCTGAAAGTGAGCATACTTTCCGAGTCATATCCCGTCAACGAGAAGACTGGATGATAAGCGGATGATAGTTCCGAAAAAAACCGTATCAGGATGCACATTCCTCCTGAAGCCGGATCCGAGAATTATTACCCAACCTCTATTTCAGGGACATCATCTTTCCAGGGAACGTAGTCTGCACAAGGTTCGCAGACAAGTTCCAGAGGTTGCGGCGGAGGTCTGGGATCCTCCCAGAGATCAAGGTGTTTAAGGATGCGCCTGATGACCGAGGGCTGTTCGATGAAGGAGATGACTTTCATACGACCGCCGCACTTCGGGCATTTCAGGGCATCAACATCCCAGATCTTCCAGGAGTTCATGTTCTCCACCAGTTCCTTCGAGATCATGTTCTCTTTGAGCAGCATCCTGAAAACAAGACCGGCAAAGAGCTTTTCTATACCATGGACATCTGCGGTGTCTATTTCAGGCACGGGGTAGAAATTACCTTCTCTGTCCCAGCAGACATCCGTTACAAGACCATGGACGTGAGGGTTCCAGTTGGCCATGCCCCCGAAGGTCTGAGGTACGAGGATGCCGCCGGGGAAAACATCTTTCCGATCAAGGGCTTCATGAAGAAATATCATGAGCGAGTCCCAGGCGCATCTGCAGAGTATTGGTAAGAGTTTCCTGTGATGCAGGAAATGCAGTCTGAGCATTTTCGGAACACTCCATACCCAGTGGCGGTGAGCAACCGCTCTGAAGAGTTCTTCTTCAAGAAAGATTGCAAGATCTAATGACTTCCGCTTCGAACAGGACGGGCAGAAACCACGACACTTGCAGGAGAAGGGTCTCAGGTATTCAGAACCACATTCTTCACATCTATGTTCCAGAGTTAGAAGTAGGTTAAACTCATCGATCGCGCTTCGGTTGGAAGTGTGTACCCTTTACCGTGTTCCCGGTGCCTATCTGCTGGCATTGATGTTGACTGCGGGTTTCTCAGGCGGTATGGTCAGTTTCAGGCGCTGAAAGTGAGGTGCGGGGGGAAAAATCAGCATGTAGAGAGCAAATTGCGGCATGGAATGAAATCCACTTTCCTAGCGTTAGGTGAAGGATGTGATAAATATGAAGGTTACTTTAGTATTTCTACTTCTGACAGGTATCTGTGCTGCTGAAACGATCTGGAACTGGGATATGACTGAACTCCCATCAGGATGGACAGCAAACGAATACTGGGATTTCACCGCAGCTGGAGCTCATTCGTACGTATCAGCATTAACATCGGGACCCTACTCAGTTTCCCAAACGGCTCAGATGTTCTCCGATACTCTTACTGTACCGGATTCGCTTAATATGATAATCGTGTGCATTACGGATAACTGGTCATGGTCAGGCTGGTCTACCACCGGTGAATCAAACTGCTTTATATGGTTCAGACTGATATCTCTTTCAGGAACCACGTATACGATAGAGTTCGACAGCCACAGCTGGGGTTTCGATCAGTCAATCTTCGGCAGCCGAACCGCGCAAGTCGAAGTACCGATCGCAGGTGGGGAGAAATTCTACCTGAAATTTTATTCCAATGCCAGCTCCAGTTATGGTGCATTTGCCTCAATGACCTGGGATATAGAAAGCCTTTACATTACCGATAGCGGCGGAACATCGCTGGAGCGCAGAACCTGGGCTGAAATAAAGAGTTGTATTACGAACGAAATTGAAGATTAAACTATTTATCTAACAAGCAGTTCTTCTCCTGCAAGTGCCGTGGCTTCTGTCCGGGATGTCCGACTGATTGTTTCAGATGGGGCGGTAAATCAGGTTTCCTAGATTATCCTATACCAGAAGGTATAATAGTGAGAAGACATAATTGTGACGGCGTATCACATTTTGGTTAGTTCAATCGTGTATCTGCCGGTTGCAGTTCCAATTTCCAAGATTGATCCATGTAAGGGCAGGTAATCTCGTAAGTAGCAACATGTAATATCTTTCTCGAGTTGATGGCGCGTCAGTCGCTGATTCTCATCAGCCGAATCCGCATCGTACATCTCGATAATATCGTTTACATCGTCAATCATATTTCTTTCACCTGCTAACGACCCTGCTCAGCCGCCTTTGCCCGACCTGACGCTGGCAACAATCTGACTGAAGGCAATATCCCTTGAACAGGGACTATTCTCAAAAATGGCACGCGGACAAAGGTCGGTTGCAGCAGATTGAACACCTTTCGTGACCTTTCTCCTGTGTAAGGCATCATGACATCAATCGCCTCAGTCAAGGCATCCTAACCGAATAAGTAATTCAAAACCAAGCTTCTGGGTGACACGAATGGATGCCGTATTCTGTTCCGCTACCCAATACAGCGGGATTTTCTTCTGCTCTATCAGTGTCTGAGCAATTGAACTCACCATCGCACTCCCAAGCCCACGTCCTCGATACGCTTCTATCGTATACACTTGTTGAATGGCGGCACTCGTCCCTATATCAGCAATCGCTTCACCAAGAGCAATCACAGTGTAGTCATGGATCATCCCATAGAGCGGCATTCCGGCAGAGAGGGTCTCCTTATCGCCAATTCTGGCAGCAATGTCATCAGGAAGATTGAGATGCTCCATAGAGGTTGGAGTTATTGGTACAACAGGATAGGGCGAATCCTGAGCGCGAAACTGTGAGGGAAGAAGAATATAGAGATGATCTCGTGTCAGGGGTCGAGTCGGAAACAGTTGGGACACTAAATCAGCATACTGAAGCGGAAAGTTGAGACACACATCATCGCCATGCTGCTGTTTCAGGTGATTCAGTAATGTATGAGCTCCCTGACGATTGTTCGCCCATAACCAGAACGAGAAGATATTTGGGAGTCCACAGTCTCTTCCGGTAATCACAGTACCTACAATATGAGCCTCATGAACGATCGCGGGCGATATCGCCTGAGGAATTTGTTGGCACACATAGCGAGGGAATAGTGTCAATAAGTCAGCGACACGCAAATAGGGTTCAAGTTGTTCATGCGGAAGATATTTAAGTTCCATGATTAATGATGTCAGCCTCCTGTATAGTTTCTTGTTGAAATGAAGTATTGCCTTCAATGAGTTCTAAATTTACATATACGGTAATCATTCCTGATATCCTGATATTGGACAGACAAATGTGCTTGCTCTAAATATCGTCACTCCTTATCTATCCTGTATAATCAGGACTGTTGAACTGACTGGGACCTTCTCCCCTTTGTCCAGAAACATTCTCGTCCGTATAACATTATTCAGTGAGGCAATACGAATAATGCGGCAGTCTGTCGACGATTAAGGAACCGGATTTAGTAAAGCGTACAGCTAAAATCCCCGCTGACGTGCACCGGGGGGCCGTCCCAGAACTCACTTCCAATCGATGCGTTGATCGTAAAGGAAACTCTGATCGGCGAATCGCAGTCAAGGGTGTCAATGGTGATGATCCCTGACGATACAGTCGTGTTGCTTGCGAGTTCGTTTGAAAAACCAGCATCGAATATGAACATCGTGAAAAGCGATCCATCATTCGGGAACGAATACGTGGTGTCGACAGCAATGTCGTCTATCATGAGGACCAGCCTCCAAAGCGATTCCTTATCGGATGGTTCATGGAAGATGATCTTCAGTGCATACTCATCAATATAGCCGGGATCACAGATCCCATAGTATACTGTATAGTCAGTTGGCATCTGTATTTCTTGCCCATACTCATTCTTGAATATCAGATTGTTATCGATGCTGTCACCGTCCTGTTGCATAGACGAGTTACCGCTGTGATAAACGCCAGAATATGCCAGAAGAACCGAGAGAAGCGAAAAAAACACAGCTGACTGCATTACATACCCCAATCACTGGTTATTAGGAATTTACCTGCGCCTGAAAGATATAGGGAAAATGTATTATCATCAACCAGAATCGGTTCCCGAAACAGTTCAAACATTCGTAAACCTGATTCGCCCAGTTCAAATAGATAATGCCGCCTGAATCTGTTCTTTACCCTCCGCAACGACGATACGATTGCAAATTGGAATCTTCCCAGAGATCAAGGTGTTTAAGGATGCGCCTGATGACCGAGGGCTGTTCGATGAAGGAGATGACTTTCATACGACCGCCGCACTTCGGGCATTTCAGGGCATCAACATCCCAGACTTCCTTGAGAAGTGCAGCCCACATCTGTTTTCTGCGGCGCTCTCTTCCCCTCCATGCCTGGCTGTAAGCCCCGTAGTAGATGACCTGCTTCGCTCCCTTCTTTGGGATGTGGGATGTTATGCGGGCTATCCACTCAAGGGGACCTGCAACATCGAAGTTTCTGGCAAGAGTGGGGTGAAAATGCTCACCTTTGCATACCACTGTCTTTGATCCCTCGTTGAAGCTCATCCTCTCAAGGGAGAATGGTGCCCTTGAGATGTATTCGCTCAGGACCTTACGACCGTCTGGATCATCAGCATTTATGGGCTTGCCACGGTGAACACTAAAGCCGCTGTGCTTCCAGTTCCGCATGTTATCCACCAGTTCCTTCGAGATCATGTTCTCTTTGAGCAGCATCCTGAAAACAAGACCGGCAAAGAGCTTTTCAACACCATGTATTTGTCCTATTGTTTGTGCTGATTTCTTCATACTGTCACGGGAAATGACAACCACTTCCATAGAAGAACAGTCATCATCAGGAGTGATTACAGATGTGATCCTCAATCAGAACAGTCCTAATCCTGTAAGTCTTTATACAGCTATTACTTATGCACTGGCGATAACAGGAGTCGTTTCAATGAGCATCTACAACATAGATGGCAGACTTTTAGAAACTCTCGTGAATGGAGAAACACAGCAGGAAGGTAATCATTCAGTTCTGTGGAATACAGGTGAAATGTGTTCCGGCATTTACTTCTATCGTATTACTGCTGGAAGTACCACTGAAACAAGAATGTGTACCGTACAAAAATAGAATAGAATCTTCCCCGCTCCTCATTCTTCACCAGGTCCCGAACATTCGTCCGGGACTTGACATCTGAATAAACTAAAAGCATTGTCGTCCCACGGGGGACAACATTGTAAATAGTCAGGAGAATCAGTGAATTCCGATCAAATGAATGAAATATTCAGTTATATCGATTTAGTACCTGGTGAGGTTAAGGTATATCTGGCATTACTAAAAAAGAAGAACTGTTCCCCATCAGAGGTAGCGAAAATCTCAGGTCTGAAAAGGACTAAAGTATATGACCTGCTGACATCACTTGAAAAAAAGGGCGCATGCATTTTACTGCAATCTACTCAGAAGATATACGAACCAGTTGATCCGACTATGCTGATGGAAAAAGCCAAGAAAAGGCTTTCACTGGTAAATTCCGGAATCACCGAAGTATTTGAAAAGCTGAATAAGTTGTACGATAACCCTCATGATGCCAACGATATGGTCGACTACGTGAAGGTAATGAGTGATCCAATACTCGTCCTCAAGAAATTCAATAGTCTTGTTAAACTTGCTAAAGAAGAGATACTGATCAGCTCTGCTGGTGAAAGTGTTGCAGTAAAACTGAGTAAGAAAGATAAAGAGCTGGCGGACCATCTAAATAGTGAATCTGACAGGCTCATGGAAAATGCACTTCGGAAAGATGTACAGATTAAAATTATTATCGGTTTAAGCGATTTGAATACAGGTATGATTGATGAGTTGAACATGAAACTGTTTGAATACGATAACTACGACATACGCGTTATCGAGAACATACCCTGCAAACAGGCGCTTTTTGATGGCGAGCACATAGCTATTGGATTGAGAGGGATTAGAACTGGAAAATACATATCCAGTACGATTTACCTGCGTGACAGGGGATTGGGAAGTTTTAACAGAAAGTCCTTCTATTCTTATTGGGAAGAAGGGATCTCAATCAAGAAGATTGATATCGATGTTCTTGTTAAGGAACGAAAAATAGAAGTGCTTTAACCAATTACTGTATGGTAAGGAAGTACATGACAAATGCAATACATAAATCAATCGCCTTATTACGGAAGGAGATTGGATGCGTTACATAAATAGAGTTATTCTGTGGTTATTTCTGTCAGTTGTTTTAGCAGGAAGTTCTGCTGCTCAGTGGCAATCAACTGCTGATCTGCCTTATGCTCGATGGTGTACAGCTTGCTGTGCACATAACGGATACGTTTATACCATTGGTGGAGAACAGAGTTATATCGCTCATAACAATGTATGGTATTCTGAAATACTTGGAGATGGATCACTTTCAGATCCATGGCTATCCACTACAACCCTTCCAGGACCCCGTATGTATCATGGCTGTTTTGTATATAACAACTACCTATTTGTCCTTGGCGGATGGGGAAGCGGCAGCTACAGGGCTGATGTCTGGTCCGCCGAAATACAGGCGGATGGCTCAATTGGCTCCTGGACTTCAACGACTGAATTACCTTCACCCCGCTGCGGTTACAGTCTGGCTGTCTGTAATGGATATATATATGTATTCAATGGTTCCGGAGTCATATATGCTCAGATCAATGACAATGGAACAGTTGGAAACTGGGAATCAACCACGAGTATACCAGCTGCGCGCGACGGATCTCGGTGCTTCTCAAACAATGATTACGTGTACATAACCGGCGGACACAGCGGCATGCCAATAACTTACTACAACAATATATGGTATGCTCAGACACAGCCGAACGGGACAATAGACAGCTGGACATCTACAACTCCGCTGCCAGCGGTATCTGCATACCATGGCTGCTGCATTGAGGATGGAAATGTATACATAACAGGCGGACAGTGTCTAACCTCTTATTACAACACAGCAAGTACTGCCGGCATACAGATGTCGGGACCTCTGGATCCATGGGCATCATTCCCCAACATTCCGGAGGTGCGGTCAGGGCACGGATATTGCTCCTATGACGGTTATCTGTACATTATCGGAGGCACAAACTGGAGCGGGAATCTGAAATCGGTTCGCTATGCACACATTTCATCGGTAGGAGTTTCATCCCCTGGATCCCAGACACTACCGGAAGTTGAAATCCCTCGGATATCCCCCAATCCTTTTTATGACTCCGCACAGATCACTTATTCCCTTTCGCAACCAGCACATGTCATTATCCGTATTTATGACTGTTCCGGAAGGATGATAAGGAATCTGACTGATGGAGAGATGAATGTCGGCGAACACAGCGCCTTCTGGCATTGCAGAGATGACAACAGTGATGTTGTTCCACCAGGAGTCTACTACTACAGTCTGAGTATTGACTCCAGTGTATTTACGGGCAGATTAGTGAACCTGAAATAAGACATGTATTCCGTTTACTGCTTGTACTAAGCCTGCTTTTAAGTGGTTGTATGAGCTCCGACAAAAACAGATACAATCGTATATGGAATATCGCTCACGAAGAAGGACGGTATGAAGATGCTGTTTCTGAATTCACTGCTTTCATTGTAGAGGGACCGGTAAGTGAGTGGACAACATATGCCAGGCTTCATTTGGGAGACTGGTATCTCAATCTGGGCAATGAAGAAAAAGCCAGAGAGAGTTTCGAGTCAGTTGTTGATATTAATTGGGACCAATGTACAACAAACCACGCCCTGGGCTGCCTTGAGCATTTAAACAGCTTTCATGAAACTCGATATCCGCTGCATAACTCCGGCAGATGCCCTATTTGCATATAGGGGGTCAGGAACCACATTCATGAACGGCTCACCATGATTCTTATGTGATGTATACGGATGTTTACGTATGAAGTCAAATATGTGTGCGGTTAGAGTAGTAGGTAGCTGTACTCTCAGAAATCCAGAAGCTGCTGATATCAGGATCAAGATCCTCGAACCGGTGCTCCCCGGACGAAAGATCAATTCTTTGCTGTGACCCTCTTTGATGGTGAGTTCAGACTTCACCTTTTCACTTCCACCGGATCGGAACAGGCGGGATATCCGATTGGCCTTTTCTCCCCCGGGAGTGGATATCTCGTGTTCGGTCCACCGATGTCCGCAGATCTGGATGATGACGGTGATCTGGAAATGATCATGGGTCACTATGTAAGTTCAGTATCATATGCAGCTGCCTATCATCATGATGGTACCATTGTTACGGGATTTCCAATTACGATAGCCACAACCAGCCAGCTCTTCTATCTCGGGCTGAGTAATATAAGTTACCATTCCGAACACGGAAGTTAAGCCCTCCAGCGCCGATGGGTCACCTTCTAGGAGAGTAGGACACTGCCGGCTTTAATCTTGAACAGGAACCCCCGGGTTATGCCCGGGGGTCTGTATTCCATCCGTAAATGTACCCGCCGCTGATGTGGAAATCCATCTCAAACAGTGGATCTGCAATGGATTGGCAACTGGCTGTGCAGATAAATTCCCCCTGGGTGGTGTAAACCTTGAACAGAGGAAAAGGCGCTGTACCTGTTCTTACCCCCATACCCTCTCTCTCGAATCGCAGTAAATCCCGATTATTGCATCAGCATAATGATTTTCCTCAGCAATTTCTCCCACCGTCATTTCATCCTCAAGAGCATCTGCACTGGCTCTATTAAGAGGCGCTAAAGATGTCTTTCCCGGCGGCATACTTGTGCCTCAGACCTTCCGGTGGCATGGCCAACTGGAACCCCCATGTTCACGCGCTGATCACTGACTCCTGCAGGGACAGGCAGGTCAGTCAGTATCCCATGCCCGAGATCAGTACTGCGGATCTCAAGGTTATTGAAGAGCTCTTTGCAGCTTTAGTTTTCAGGATGCTTCTCGAGGAAGGCATGGTCTCGGAGGAGCTTGCCTGGAAGACCGTTCCTCATACTCCAGACGCAGAAGACAGCTGTGGGCTGCACTTCTCAAGAAAGTCTGGGATATTGATGCCCTGAAGTGCCCACAGTGCGGAGGACAGATGAAAGTAGTCTCCGAATAGCCGCTTGTCATCAGGCGCATCCTGACACCAGCATTGCCGGTTGCATAGGGTGCTTGACTATGTCAAAAACATCTTGATCTCTGGGAGGATCCCAGACCTCCGCCCGAACCCTTGGAGCTGGTCTGCGAACCTTGTGCAGACTACGTTCCCTGGAAGGATGATGTCCCTGAGATAGAGGTTGGGTAATAATTCACGGATCCAACTTAAGGATGGACGTACATCTATATACCAAGTCTCCAGTGCACATCTGACGGCAACAATGTTGACTGGGAATAATTCAGCTGGTATCGTTTCAGGCAGGAATCGGAGGCTTATTGGAACGAATGGGTTGCTTTGTGAGCAGGTCATGGGATTGTGGAGAATCCACTGTCCTATTGCATGGCAGGGAAACTATTTCTGATTTGATATCAGCTGCGGACACTGCTCTCTATCAAGCGAAGGAAGCCGGTCGTAACAAAGTGCGCATTGCGCGCTGATTCATTTTCACATATCAGTATAGGAGGTCTTCCATGAAGTTAATTTATTTGTTCAGTGTTTCAGTTCTTCTTATCGGTTGTTCAGATCCGTCAAATGACTCCAGTTCAGACACAGAAGACACTTCAGAGGAAGAATTCCAGATTCTTGCAGTTTCCGATACTATCGGTGTTGAGTTTGGGGATTCCTCATACATGTTTGGAGCCATCGAGGGGTTGATGTACGACTCTAATGGAAACATAGCCGTCCTCGATATGAGCGTTGGCAATATCAGAATATTCTCATCTGACGGTGAATGCATTAGAACAATTGGTCGCAGAGGGAATGCTCCAGGTGAATTCCAGCGACCACTCGGAATGGTTTTGCTCGGCAACGGCCAGCTTGCAGTCATGGATCCATGGGGAGAGGGTCTGACAGCAATCAATCCTGATTACTCCAGAGAAGGCGTATTACTCGATATTCACAGCAATGTTCACATGGGAATGTGTGCAGTGGATTCAATGGATATTGTAGCTCTCAGAGTGTTGGAGAGTTCATCTGATGAACCTGGAATTCCGATGCTAATAGGCAGGTACAGTTTAACTATGGAGCCATCAGTTACATACTGGTATGAAGAATACTCAATCTCCTCCCTTGAGGAATTATCGGGAGTTATGCGTGATTTCTCAAATCTTTACTGGACTGCAGACAGGAACACAGGAGATGTCTTTATAGCCCCTTATGAAGACAACCACTATGTGGTCTACCGCTACGCTCCCGACGGTTCTCTGACAGGCACGATTGAGATGGAGCTGGACATGATCAGTAAAACAGAGCAGGAAATTGCTGATGAAGCTACATATCTCAGGGCAAGGCTTACGACTCTGAACGGCAGGGATATGGGCTTTGATATTGAACCCTATCCTTTCCGCAGATCTATCACAGGACTTGGTGTTAGTGAAGAGGGAAATCTCTGGGTTCGCAGAGGAACAGAAGATGACGCAGTTCTTGACCTCTGGACGCCTGAAGGGGAGTTGCTTCAAAGCTATATTATTCCTGGGGCTTCACTTTCATGGGAATTCACCTTCTGTCCCGAGGGAATACTTGCATATGACGAAAATCCTGACTACTTTCAGAGGATATATATCATCACAATGGAATAGAGATTCCACTGACCGAGTAACATCGCTGTAACACCAAACGAAGGAGCAGCGATATGAAATCCACAGCAGTAATATTTTTTTAACCTCTGGCCGGCGTCGGGATGGAGGTTGGAAATCATTCAACAACGACACAGAGATTCTCCGAATACGAACAGGTTTCCACCAGCGGATTTTCAGACTGTTTCCCAGCCGCAGCGTCCAGCAACGGTGTGCCACGGCGTACAGTGGCAGCATGGCTCTCGGCGGAGAACGGAAGGCTGGACATCGCCGCCCGGCTTTACGAAGAGGGATCGGGCTGGGTAATATAACATCCGATGGTTTCCCGGAGCTTATCGCGGTAGACAATCATCTGGGATCAGCTTACCGCGTTCATACTTTGGATATTTCAATAGGTTTACCATTAACCGGCTGGCCTGTAGCTCAGACCAACTGGCCCGAGGGACTGCCAACTATCGTCGATGTGAATAACGACGGCTTCCAGGGTGTCTGTTTCGTGACCAACGGCGGTGAGCTGTTCGCCCTCTCGGGTGATGGATCGGTCATCGCTGGATACCCGAAGATGATGAGCGGTCCCTCTATCTCAGGAGTGAGTGCAGGAGATATTGACGGTGACGGATTCTACGAACTGGTAGCGGCCACATGGGACGGCTTTGTTTACGCCTGGGATACCGATGGATCTGTAGCTGCAGACAGGTGCGATTGGCCCATGCGGGGTGTTATGCCAGAAACACTGGCATCTATCGTGGAGCGGGAGGCACCGGCATAACAGAAACACCGGAACTGACCGGGGCAGTACTGACTATTGCCGGCAACCCTGTCCTGGGAAGCACGGTTTTTACGGTCAACGGTTCCGCGAATTCTTCGATTGTCCTTTTTGATATCACCGGTAAGCAGATCTCGGAGATCAACTGCAGCGGAAGCGATCAGATCAGCTGGACTCCATCAGATAATATTCCCGATGGTGTTTACTTCGCAAGACTGGCTGGGGAGCCGGGGAGCGCTTTGAAGTTTTTGATCATCAGGTAGTTTTCTTGGATTCTCTAAAAATCCAGCACCGTCGTTCACAGCATATCCTATGGTTCTGAGGGCCTGGAAAGAGAACTGTCCGGTCTCGAATATCAGCCTGGTCGCTTGAGTATTCAGCGGGAGGAGAAAAATGCAGATCAGGGCGGAAAGAAGTATTGATGTGCGCTTCAATCGAACACCTCCAACTGCGTTACTCGCTATTTAACTTGATTTTCAAATACTCAGTGAGTAATCCCTTACTTTGATGCAAGCATATCCGGATTAATCACTGTGGCTCTTTCGCAGTATACGCATCTGTAGGTGACTGTATCTTTATTCTCAAGCAGGAAGTGCTTCCTGGCTCCCAGCTGATTGGTGGCACAATTGGGATTGGGGCAGGAGAGTATATCCCTGACTTCCGAGGGCAGTGTGATCAGTCGTTTCTCTACCACTTCGCCGTTCTTGATGATATTGATTGTCGCGTCGGGGGCTATCAGGGATATCTTGTTCGTTTCTTCATGCGAGAGTTCACGGTTTTCGATCTTCAGAATATCTTTGCCGCGAGGGTGTTTCTCGGAGTTGAAGCCGATCCCGATCGTCATAATTCCCTCGTTCTCCAGACCCAGTATACGGATAACCTTAAGAGCAAGGGGAGTTGGAATATGATCGATCACGGTGCCGTTCTCTATGGAATAAACCTTGTAAGCTCTCGCCATTATTCCAACCCTCCAGTCACCAGGCCAAGCAGCGCCTGTCTTGTCGGGATACCATTATGTGCCTGCGTGAAGTATATCGCGTTGGGCAGTGTATCAACCTCTTCTGCTATCTCATCAACCCTCGGCAGTGGATGCATTACGCGTATGTCTTTTCCCAGCGCATCTATTGTTTCCTGAGTGACCCTGTATACACCTGCGACTTTTTTGTATTCAAGCGGATCACCGAAACGTTCTTTCTGAATTCTTGTAACATACAGGATGTCGAGATCGAGAGTTCCAGCTTCTTCAAGGTCTGCAATATTCCTGTACCTGATATTTCCGTCATCCAGCTCCTTCAGTATATGCCCCGGCATCTGCAGTGACGGCGGTGAGATGAATACCAGTTCATTGCTGAACATTGCAAGAGCATTGGCAAGGGAATGAACGGTTCTCCCGTACTTGAGATCCCCCATCATACCGATTTTCAGGTTATCAAGGCGTCCAAAACTCTCTTTTATGGTGAACAGATCAAGAAAAGTCTGGGTGGGATGCTGGTTAGCTCCATCACCTGCGTTGATTACAGGTATGGAGGTGAGCTCGGAAGCCATACGTGCCGCTCCCTCCACAGGATGGCGAATCACCAGAACATCGCAGTAACCGGAAACAGTCCTGATAGAATCGGCGAATGATTCACCCTTGCTCTGTGAGGAAGCCTTGGGATTCGCGATCCCGAAAACGGAACCTCCGCTTTTTAACACAGCGGATTCAAACGAAAGGCGGGTTCTTGTAGAAGGTTCGAAAAAAAGTGTTGCAACAGTTTTTCCATTTAGAAAACCAGTCAAATCACCGCGTTTTACATCCTCTGTTGTGCAAACCACCTTAATCAGATCGTCCTGCGACATGTCTCTGATAGATACTATACTTCTACCCCTGAACGATGCCACTCATACACCTTCTTCCCGATTGCGGAATGTGACGATTGTCAGACTGTTTCAATATTCGCACCCGGGTATATATACATCAAATAATCCATGCTTGAAAAGGAGATACAATGTCAGACCTTACCGATAGATTCCTCAGGTACGCCCGAATAAATACAGCTTCCGATTCATCCTCTTCAACATCACCATCATCCAGCAGGCAGATCGAGTTCCTGCGCATGCTTGAGATTGAACTTCAAGAGCTTGGAATGGATGATGTTGAACTTGATGAAAAGGGTACTCTTTACGCTTCTCTTCCCGGAGAAGGGTGCGGCGATACAGTGATAGGTCTTCTTGCCCATGTGGACACCTCACCCGAGGCACCCGGTGAGAACGTTAATCCCATTCTACATCGCAACTGGGACGGTAAACCAATTGAGCTTTGCAATGGAGTGGTTATCAAGCCCTCCGAAACCAGTGATATGCTAAGATATATTGGTGATACAATTATTACATCCGACGGCACAACTCTTCTTGGTGCGGATGATAAAGCCGGTGTCGCTATCATTATGGAAATCCTCGATACTCTAATAAATAGCAGTGGGATACCCGTGCCGCCTCTGAAGATTGCGTTCACAACTGATGAAGAGGTGGGGAGGGGTATGGATAATTTTGACCCTGTTAAATTCGGTGCTGATTTTGCCTATACGGTAGACGGCGGTTCCGTGGGAAAAGTAGACACCCAGACTTTCAATGCCTGGTCCGCAGACTGGGAGGTTAAGGGCAGAGAAGTTCACCCTGGCAGCGCGCATGGAATAATGGTAAATGCATTGAGGGTCCTGACCGATATTGTATCATCGATACCCCCTGAGGAAATGCCCGAAAACAGTTCCGGAGATGAGGGATATTACTACCCTCTCTCCATATCATCAGTGACCTCCGAAGGAAAACTGAAGATGATTCTGCGTGATTTTACTTCTGAAGGAATGAGATCGAGGATAGAAAAGATGAGGAGCCTTGAAGAGTGGATAAAGGTTAAATATTCAGGTGCGGAAATATCCCTGGAAATGTCGGAACAGTATATGAATCCTCGAGAAATCCTTATGCAGGACAGAAGGGCTGTGGATTTCGCTGTAAGAGCAACCGGGCAAGTCGGGCTTGAACCTGAGGAAAGCTCTATCCGGGGTGGTACCGATGGGTCCAGATTATCTTTTATGGGAATCCCTACTGTAAATCTTCCGACTGGTGGAGAGCTTTTCCACTCAAGAAACGAGTGGATAGCTGAGAAGGGGCTTGAACTGTCATATAGGATAGTCCTCGAAACGCTCAGGATATGGGGCGTTCAGTGAACATATACGGCAGCACTTCCCCGTTCTGGATAAAAGTATCTGAAACCATTGTTCTATTAGAACTTATGGAATTGTTGACATATAATACTTGCTAAAGAGTGCAGGTATGATGAAGGGGGTTGTTGCTCTCCTTCCGTTTATTCACTATTGTGTGTTATGAGTAAGAAGTTTTTTGATATCCAAGGGGGGTAGTCTTGAAACAAATTGCATTTATGGCAGTAGTTCTGACGATGTTTGCTGCAAGTGTTTACGCTCAGCCTGATGAGGTTATCGTTACACCCCCTGATTCTCTTCAGAACACGGAATCTGATTCTCTTGCAAACACCGAACCTGATTCACTTCTGATTACGGAAGAGATTGACATTCCGATTGAGTATGAAGCTCCTCTTACCATACCCAATGATCCAGCAGCTGTTCTGGAGGTTTTCTTTCAGTCTCTGAAAACCGGTGATTCATTTATGATCTCCCAGCTTATTTCCAGCGATGGGATCGATGAAATAGACATAATGCTGGAAATCCTGCAGGAGAATCTCGATGATGCTACACTGTCCAGATTAAACACCGCGGGGTATACTGCAACCGCTGACGAAATAGATGACTGGTCAGCATTGGATTATCTGACCAGCACCATAGTGCTTCCTGTAATGAAAGCACGTTACTCCATTTATGAAATGCAGATCGGTGAGTATTCGGACGATGGCAATGATCTTGTCATACCACTTGTGTTCAGTACCGCGTCGGGGCTGGAGCTGCAGTACCAGGCTATCCTGAGAAAAGATAATAACCAGTGGAAAGTAACGAATTTCATGGGACTGAACAGCTTCCCCTGATTCAACCCGCACACTGACAACATCCACGAACAGCTCATCCGATCCCTCAAGTCCAGATTATCCCGCAGTGGATACCATACTGATAGCATTGTTCGGGCAAACATGGAAACAAAGTGAACATCCCCTGCACATCGCCCTGTCTACAACAGGGAAACCGTCACGCATCTCTATGACTTGATAACCGGCATCGCGGCACGATACAAAACAGGTCTGGCAGCCGCTACAGTTATCCAGGTCAACACACGCTGTGACGGCATAATCTCTATCCAACTCCGCGAATTTACGGATGCGTTCGTTTCCAAGCCCCAGAAAATCACCAATAGTCGAAAAGCCGTGCCATCCCATAAACTCCGTCAGTTCCGTTTTTATTTTCGAGACTACCGAATAACCTTCTAACATCACCTCTGTGCAAACCTGGACTATCGGCGCGCCAAGCAAGATAAACTCGGCAGCGTCATAACCCGATGATACCCCGCCACAAGCCATTACTGGGAGTCCAGGGTTTTTGACGAGGTCGCTGACGCATTTCAAAGCGATTGGCTTCAGTCCCGGACCGGAATAACCTCCTGGAGTGGTGTTACCTCCGACTGATGCTCTGGGCTCGAGTGTCTTCAGGTCAAAGCCCATCAACGAGGGATAGGTGTTTATTGCGCATATCCCGTCTGCCCCCGCAATAGCAACGGCTTCACGGATATGCGTTATATCGCTCACAGCCGCTGTCAGTTTAGGTATAATCGGCACGGTGATTCTGCTATCGGTCTTCAGCCATCCGGTAATCATAGATGAGTATTCCTCTGCCTGTCCTATTGCGGACCCTTTCCCTTTATCGGGATAACCGTGCGGGCATGAGAAATTCAATTCGATAAGGTCAACCCCTGCATCCTGACAGCCGCGAGCCAGTTCTATCCATTGATCTTCCGCCTTCGCGTCCCCCATTATGCTTCCGATGACAATCTTATTGGGGAATCTCTTTTTGAGTGTGCGTATATCCCGGTACCAGTCCTCGGGTTTCAGCTCGCTCAGCAACTCGATATTCTTGAACGCCACGATTTTTGAGCCGACCTTAATGGTAGCGAATCGGTTTTGCAGATTGTTTACCGGCTCGAGTATCAGTGTTTTGATAACAGCACCCGCCCAACCGGCATCGAACGCCCTGCTTATCATATCTGCGTTTGCGGTCGGCGGTCCGGAGGCCAGCACGAACGGGTTCTCGAAATGTACTCCAGAATAATCGACTGCAAGATGCATAGTGACCTCCTCAGTCGTTGTTGAATATGTTATTTTTCGAAAGCTACAATACCAGCTGATTTTCATAACCGCAACGGTAAGACCTGTTACCAGACATTTATCAGAACACGTTACTTTTTCAATCAATCATCAAGCAGTGAATCCGTATTAATTGTAATACTCTTATTCTATTATGATATTGAAAATTCTGTACTTTCTGAAAATGGAGAGAAACACTGAAGGAATCATGAAAACTGTTAATGTTCTGATACTCGATTATTCAGTTGATCGCTCGGAAGCGCCATTGTTCAGAAGATGGTTTCCGGACAATTGTGCTTCCACATCTGTGTATATCTATTTTGGTGAGGATTTTCCCGATCCGCTTGAATATTCACACGTGATGCATACAGGGTCCAGTTTATCCATATGTGCAGAAGCTGATTTTCTTGAAGAAGCGGAAGAGATCGTAAGGAAATGTATCGATGAGGATATTCCTCAGATGGGCGTCTGTTACGGGCATCAGCTCATCTGCAGATCACTCCACGGTCCATCAGCCATCGGCAGATGCTCAAATGGTCTTGAGGCTGGCTGGATGGATGTAGAGATAATCGGCAGCGGACTTGAAATACCGGGAGCAGCACCTGTTTCCAGGGTTCTGCAGTCGCATTTTGACAGAGTTCTGAAAATTCCTGATACTTCTGAAGTAATAGCTACAAACGCTCACACGGATATTCAGGGATTCGCTGACAGGGAAAAGAACCTTTTCAGCCTGCAATTCCACCCGGAATTCACACGCGCTGAAGGCAACAGACTATTTCTTAAGGAAGCCAGGCTTCTGAAGGATAACGGCATCGATCTTGCGTCCGTGCTTGAGGACGGGCCATCAATCGAGACCGGAAAAGTTTTCTTTGAGTATTTTCTCAACACATTCGTGGGGCGTCGAAGAAACTAAGGCTCCAGATCTGAAAGACATGAAAGGTCGGATAAATGAGGGTATTAGATAACATCGAACCTAAAGAGGTCTGGTACTGGTTTGAGGAAATATCCAGAATTCCCAGGCCGTCAGGTGAAGAGGAGAGAATTGCGGATTTTCTAGTCGAGTTCGCGAGAAAAAGAGATCTGGAGTACAGTCGGGATGAATATGATAATGTTCTTATCCGCTGCGCCGGCTCAGGTAAGGCGGCCGATCATCCCGGACTCCTCCTCCAGGCCCATGTAGACATAGTTGCCGAAAAGACGGATGAAAGCAGCCATGATCATTCAAAGGACCCGATAATCCCGATAATCCGTGGTGACTGGGTCATTTCCCCCGATACCACCCTTGGTGCGGATAACGGAATAGGCGTCGCGCTTATGCTTGCAGTGCTGGATTCCCGAGATAATGTTCATCCTCCTCTGGAGTGCCTCTTCACAACTGATGAGGAAAGGGGACTTACTGGAGCCGGTAATCTTGCCCCGGAGTGGATAAATTTCAGACGTCTTATTAATCTCGACTCGGAAGACGAGGGAGTTTTCACGATAGGTTGTGCCGGTGGTATGGATATTCATCTGAGCATGCCTCTTTCGCGCTGCGAACCGGTTGATTGTTTTCGCCTTGAGATCTCCGGGCTGAAAGGCGGTCATTCGGGGATGGAGATAGATAAGAACCGTGGGAATGCGATCCGTTTTCTTGGAAGGATTCTCAGAAGACTCTGCATTGAGCACAACTGCCGAATCGCAGGAATATCAGGCGGTACCAAAAGAAACGCGATTCCTCGCAATTCTTCCGCTATCGTTCATTTTCCCAATAACGATTCTGATCAGGCAATGGAATACCTGAGCCGGGTTTCTGAGGAAATTGCATTTGAATACAGCGGGATCGAAGATGGGATTACAATCCAGCTGGAGAATGAGACTGCCAAAACAGGGATTGTCGATTATGAAACCAGTCTGCGGATTGCCAATCTGCTGCTTGCGCTTCCCCATGGGGTGGAGAAGAAAAGTGGTGTAATTGAAGGACTGGTAGAGACTTCCGTTAACCTGGCTATCGTATCTATGAGTGACGAAGAATTGAATATTGAACTTACCGTACGAAGCCCGATGGAAAGCGCGAAGGAGGCTCTTGGCGATAGAATAGCTGCTGTTGCCCGGCTTTCAGGATGCGCATTCAGCACGGGCGGATCATACCCCGGATGGATACCTGATTCTAATTCCACGCTGCTTGAAAAACTGATTGGGATTTACACAGAAATATCAGGAGACAAACCTCTGATTGAATCCGTGCATGCCGGGCTGGAATGCGGCATAATAGGTGAGCGGATAGGGGGTATGGACATGATATCGATGGGTCCTGATATCAGAGATGTCCACATACCGGGAGAGAGAGCCAGTATTTCTTCACTTCAGCGTTTCTGGAAGTTCTTCCTGTCCGTACTTGAAAATCTGGATTAAGGGGCTTGGGGATGCAGGGAAATATGGATTTCGATCGAATGCTCAGTGAAAGGTTCCAGCTGATCTCAGATGAGATGTTCATGGTCGGTGATACTCCTGAAGACTGGATATCCCTGACCGATTCCCAGATCGAACTTCTTGAAGAGAACGGTAACTCATCGGAAAACTGGTCCCTGGTAAAAGTATTCAGAGAAGCAGTACTTGATTCTGTCCGGAACTCTGTTTTCAGAGGTGAGGTCCGGATAGCCATGACTCCGGCTGAGATTGAAGGCAACAGGGTTGATCCAATTCTCAGCAGCAGCAGCCTCGATAACGTGGAAGTTCTTCCCGGATGCCGGATAGTATCCACCAGCCTGCTTCGAAATCTTCGTTTAGGAGAGGGAGTCGTCATAGAGAACTGCGGCAGGATCACTTACGAACAGGATTCCATGTGCGGCAGCGGAACCGTGCTTGAACTCGGTGTTGAAACCGGGGAGAGAAATGTTCCATCTTCACCATGCATTGATACAGATCTTGCAGCTGTCCTTTCGGGAGGTGCTGATAGAGATGATAATCTTGCTGTCTACCGTACATATCTCGATGGGTTCCTGTCGGAGCTGAGATCGAGAAAAAGAGGGATCATCGGGGAAGCCTGCAATATTCAGGATACACCTGTTCTGGAAAACTGCTTTATCGGTTCCTGGGTTTCCATACAGAACGCGTGCGCGGTGAGAAACAGTACCGTACTGGGCGGAGAGTTGAATCCGGCTTCAATACTGGACGGAGCCCTTGTGAGGGATTCAATACTGAAATGGGGCTCCAGAGTTGATTCAATGGCCATAGTTGAGAAGTCCGTTGTAGGGGAAGCATCAGTGGTCGAGAAGCAGGGCAAGCTTACATTATCCTTCCTCGGACCCAATTCGGTACTGGCGGAAGGTGAAATCACAGCATCACTTGCCGGCCCTTTTACTTCGGCTCATCACCAGTCTCTCCTGATAGCTGCCAGGTGGCCTGAGGGGAGGGGAAACATCGGTTACGGAGCAAACGTTGGAAGCAACCATACTTCAAGGCTTCCCGACCAGGAGATCAGACCCGGAGAGGGTATGTTCTTCGGACTGGCATGTTCCGTGAAGTTCCCGGCTGATTATTCGCAGGCTCCATACAGCATAATAGCAACAGGTGTAACGACATTACCCCAGAGAGTCGAATTTCCATTTTCACTTATCTGCGAGCCATTCGATTCAATTGACGGTATGCAGCCCGCCTTCAATCAGATCATTCCGGGATGGGTACTCTCCGATAACCTCTTCGCAGTACACAGGAACGAGGAGAAGTACATATCCAGAAACCGTGCCATGCACTGGAAATCCGATGATAAAATCATCCGGGAAGATACCATCAGAATGATGATGAATTCACTGCATAAGTTTGAGGTTAAATCGGTGAAAGAGGTATACACGGAATCGGATATCTCCGGTCTTGGTAAGAATTATCTTACCGAAGCGCACAGGCTCAAGGCTATCGAGACTTACAGGTTCCATGTAAGGTATTTCACACTGGAATGCCTCTCGAGCAATCCTGAGAAACTTTCAGTTTTCCAGAGAGATTATCTGGAGAGGGAGTTTCCGGGTGTATCCGGTGCCGAACTCCACGAAATCGTCTCAGATATGCGGGATGTAATCGCCGAAAGTATCCGCATCAGCAGGGAGAAGGATTTTACCAGAGGCTGCAGGATAATCAGTGATTACCCGGATGTGAGATAACCGGCAAAAGTTATAGCTTCACAAATCTCACAGTAGCTGACTTCTCTTCAACAATCCCTCGGATGATATATGTACCGGATGGAGCTTCATGGCCGGATGAATCACAGCCATCCCAGATGAAGGAATTTCCATTCCGCTCAGTAAGTACACGAACAATCTTACCTGAAAGATCGTATACAAGAAGCTCAACATCCTCAGCAATCAAGCGTTTGGTGCCTGACCCCTTTTGCTAAGATTTGAGGCCTGACCCCATCAGGTGATCCGGGTCGATAACCCTTCTAATGGCTTCCATTCCTCTGATCTCATCCTCTCCATACATCAGCTTGAGATAGTCGAGTTTCAGTTTTCCCAATCCGTGTTCGGCGGATACCGTGCCGCCCATTTCCACCGCCGCAGCCGCTATTTCCCTCATAGCCTCTTCAGCAAGGAACATCTGCTGCGGGTCTTCCGGCATCGCATTGGCATGAATGTGTCCCTGTCCGGCGTGACCGAAGATAACGAAAGGCAGACCTCTTTTCTCGAGGATGCTCGTTACCCGCGCGAAGTACTCTTCAAACCGGGGCAGTTCGACTGCGCCATCGGAACCGAATTTATGTATTGAGGGGTACTTCCTCCTGGATTCTGCGATGCAGTGATTGACAGCTTCGGGCAGGGCGTGTCTGAAATCCTTGATTCTCTTTCTTTCGGAGGGTTCAAAGCCACCCCATGCTGTCTCAGGGCTTGAATTCGATGAGACAAGCATATCATCCAGTGTTACGAGGGTTTCCTCGAGATGTTCATCGCTGTCGGCCTCTGCTCTGAGAAGCAGACAGAAGAGGGCATCCGTGGGAGGAAGCGGGAGTTCCCCAGGATGAGACCTCAGAAAATCCATACATCTGTCATCCATAATTTCCAGTGCTCTTATCCGGAGGGGTTCAGGGGCATGCAGCAGTGATCCGTAGAGCTCCCAGAAAGAATCCGGGTTTTCGGGGAATACTGCAAGATCGATAACGTACAGAGGCTCCGGTGCCAGTTTCAGTTCGGCTTCTGCAATAAAACCAAGTGTTCCTTCGGAACCGATGAAGAGATCTATCAGATCCATGTTGGAGCGATTGTAATATCCTGCAGCGTTCTTGGGCGGCTGTTCTCTACGCAGTGCGGGTAGATGAATTGTTCCCAGAAGGGGATGGGTGCAGGTGCGGTTCTCGAACACATGCATGCCCCTTTTTATACTGAGAAGCTTACCGCCCGGGAGCACGATCTGGAGGCCTTCCACCCATTTTCTTGTCGCCCCGTACAGAAAGCTGTCCGCTCCCGAGGCATTGGTGGCGATTGTGCCTCCTACAGAAGCCGTTTCTTCCGTAGTGTCCGGGGGGTAGAAAAAGCCATCCGCATTCGCAGAAATATAGGAATTGAGCTCTTCAATCGTTACACCAGCACCGGCCGCTATGTTGCCGTTATCGAGAAGCCTGATATCCTTCAGAGCTGATGCGGATATCACAGAGCCTCCCTCCGGGAGAGCTCCCCCGGTTATACCTGTTAAGCCGCCTGAAACCGTTAAAGGAATTCCTCTCCTGGAACAATCTTTGATAAATTCCCTGGCTTCATCTGTATTTTCAGGCCAGACAGCGGTTTCGCACCACGCGCCTGACAGGTTTGATTCGTCCTGGAGAAGGTCAGCGCACATCTCCGTTACGTTTTTTCTTCCTGTAACTGATCTCATAAAAGCCCTTCCCTGTTCATATTTCTATCCGGGGTTACTACTCCCGGAACTGATTGTATAATTCGTACTATACTGAATCGATCATGCGCACGAATATTCTTGAAGAAAGGTTCTGTAGATGGGAGAAACTTTTGCGATCAAAATCCTCAGCCGGGCTGCCGGCAAGAAGGTCAGAGAGGGCGAAATATTATTTGTCGAACCTGATTACATTCTAACCCATGATAACAGTTCGGCGATTATCGGCAAGTTCGAATCCACTGTTCCTGGAGGCAGGGTGAAGTACCCCGGGAAGATAGCCATTGTACTTGATCACGTTATTCCAGCCGCTTCCAGCAAGCACGCCGCAGGCCATAAGAAGGTAAGGGAGTTCGTTAAAGAGCAGGGTATAGTGAACTTCTACGATATCGGAACGGGTGTCTGCCACCAGGTCATGCCCGAGATGGGGCTGGTAAAACCCGGATCGATTGTCGTTGGCAGTGACAGCCATACATGCACTTATGGCGCATTCAACTGCTTTGCAACAGGTATCGATAGAACTGAAGCAGCCGGCATCTGGATAACCGGACGAACCTGGTTCAAAGTGCCCCAAACGATAAATATCGAACTTACCGGAGCTTTTACCGCCGGGGTTTCCGCCAAGGATCTGATACTGACTATCGTGGGAGATGTTGGTGCCGGTGGAGCGAATTACATGGCTGTCGAGTTCAACGGACCCGCTGTTGGCGGACTCCGAATGTGCGACAGGATGACAATCGCCAATATGGGAATCGAGATGGGGGCGAAAATCGCTGCGTTCCCCGCCAACAGCGAGACAAGCAAATACTTTGAAAATATGGACCTGGACATCACCGACGCTGTCTGGAGCGATTTCGATGCCGAATATGCCAGGACATTGGAGTACGATCTTGAGAATATTGTCCCCGTTATAGCATGCCCACATCAGGTGGACAATGTTGTTCCAGTTGAAAAGATGGCCGGTTTGAAGATCGACCAGATCTTACTTGGGACGTGCACGAACGGCAGAGTTGAAGACCTCAAGGCGGCAGCCGATATTCTAAGAGGAGAGAAGATTCACTCCTCTGTAAGGATGCTGGTTGCCCCGGCCTCCAGGATGGAGTACTTAAAGGCTATGAAGATGGGTATCGTGCAGGATCTTGTCAGTGCGGGGGCAGTTGTACTGCCGCCGGGCTGCGGTCCCTGCCTAGGTGCACACCAGGGCGCCCTTGCTCCGGGTGAGATATGTCTATCTACTGCAAACAGGAATTTCAAGGGAAGAATGGGTGAGAAAGAAGCTGAGATATACCTGTCCAGCCCCGAGACAGCAGCCGTATCGGCCTTGACGGGTGAGGTACGCGATCCCCGGGAGGTACTTAGATGAACGTATTTCACTATCCCCAGAGCGACATTAACACAGATCTGCTTTTTCCGGGAAAGTATACTTACACCTGCTCCACAGGTCCTGAGATAATAGAGCATCTGCTTGAGGATCTTGATCCTTCCTTTGCAGGGGCCGTTCAATCCGGAGATATCATAATCGCCGGGGAGAACTTCGGATGCGGATCAAGCAGGGAACATCCTTCCCTGGGGCTGAAACATATCGGGCTTAAGGCTGTAATCGCTTCATCATTTGCGAGGATATTCTACAGGAGCGCGATTAACCAGGGACTTCTTCTGATCCAGAGCCCGGAAGCTGTGGAGTATTATTCTGAAGGTGACGTGGTCGCGGTTGATCCTGCAGCCGGGGAGGTGCGTGTGGGAGACAGAGTGTTCAGTTTCCCATCGCTGCCGGATGAGATGCTTGAAATTCTCAAGGATGGAGGGCTGCTTAGCCATATAAAGAAGCAGTACACCCGGGGAGATGGAGTATGAAGATCGTTGCCACTATCGCGCTTTTGCTTTGCTTCTCATACGTGTTCGCTTTCGATGGCATCTCGGTAAGTGCGGGTCCGATGATATCAAATCTGGCTCCGATTGATTCCGTTTACGAAAACAGGTTTCTCACTCCGGGAACATCTGCAGGTCTAGCCGTAGATATCGATGCACCTGGAATACTGGATTTCAGAATATCAGGTGAATACTTCTGGAAGAATTCTTCTCCACTCGGATGGGATGGTGAATTGAGCGCATTCCTTATTTCAATCATGCCGCTTGCGAAGTATGAAGTGTTCAACAGGTTCTCCCTTTTCGCGGGAGCTGGAGGAGTATTCATAACTGGAAAGTACAGTGGAACGGATGATTTCGGGGAATTCGTCGAAGCGGAAGGGAATTCAGCAGGTTTTACATTTACCGTCGGCGCTGAGGTAGTCCTTGCAGGACCCCTCTCAGGCAGGCTTGAGTATAGAAGGTCTTTTGCCGGTTTCAAGACCGACAACGCAATAATAGATGGGCAGGAATCATCGATTTATCCCGCAGCGGAAGCTGATCTGGGAAGCTCTCAGTTCTGCGTAACGTTTCCCGTGAGCCTGTTCGGGGGCCCCGGGTCTATATTCTGACATTATTGACGAACTGTGAATTATTCAATAATATCCATTGCTCCGGAGCCGGCGTAGCTCAGCTGGCAGAGCAGCGCATTCGTAATGCGCAGGTCAACGGTTCGATTCCGTTCGCCGGCTCCAGATCTCCTAAGGAAGATTTATGAAACCAATTATCAGCGGATCCGGAATCAGGGGCATATTTGGCGCTTCCCTTACTATTGCTGATGTGGTGGAATTCGCCTCCGCGTTCGGAGTTCTTGTCGGCGCTGGACCTGTTATCGTAGGCAGAGACACCAGAAGAAGCGGACCGGCCGTAGAGGCTGCGGTAACTGCAGGGCTTATGTCCGTTGGTTGTGACCCCGTTCTTCTTGGTATCGTCCCCACCCCAACGGTGCAGCTTGAAGCCATGGGAGAGGGAATTCGCGGTGGAATAGCTATTACTTCAAGCCACAATCCGGGCTGCTGGAACGCACTGAAACTTATCGGGGCTGATGGTATATTTCTCAGATCCCCAGACAGGAAGCGTTTGATGGATCTGCTTGGCTCGGACCTGGAGTATGCGGATTATAGAACAGTTGGAATACCGGAAGAATTGAAAGGTTCGGTGGAAAGACATATCGAAGGCATACTTTCAATACCGTGGCTGGTATCTGAAGGAAGGCCGCTGAGGGCAGTGCTTGATGTTACCGGCGGAGCCGCTGTCTCGTTTGCCCCGATGCTGATGGAAAGACTTGGAGTTGATTTCACGATTATCAATTCTGAAATGACGCCTTCCGGAGACTTTCCGCGAATGGCGGAACCTACCGTTGAAAGTCTGGAAGAGCTTTCCAGGGCTGTTATTAACGAGAACGCCGATGTAGGTTTTGCCTTCGACCCCGATGGAGACAGACTTGCCCTTGTAGATGAGAACGGAAGAATAATCGGTGAAGATTACACGGTGGCTCTGGCTATAGATTTTATTCTTTCAGTCAGACCAGGACCGGCTGTTGTTAATCTTTCAACCTCCAGACTGGCAGAGGATGCCGCCGCGAAACATGGCTGCAGGCTCTACCGCAGCCCTGTGGGCGAAGTGAACGTAGTGGAGGAGATGGAAAAATACGGTGCTATCACAGGCGGAGAGGGCAACGGCGGCGTGATCGACAGGGCTTTTCATGCCGGAAGGGACAGTGGTGTCGCAATGGCATGCGCGGTTTCATTTCTCAGAGATAATCCTGATTCCAGCATTGGAGGCTGGACGGACAGTTATCCATCCTATACCATGTTCAAGAAGAAGCTGCCTCTCAGAACTGGATTTGATCCTCTGCGAGCAAGACTGCTGGAATTGTACGGTCCCCCGGACGATACAAGAGATGGCCTATGGTACGGCAGGGATGGCGGCTGGATGCATATCAGACCGTCGGGTACAGAACCAGTGGTCAGGTTCATTGCGGAGAACAGGGATAATAGTTACATTGAAAAGGATTTTCGTATTTTCCGCGAAGCAATGGAGAGTGTATGTGTGGAATAGTCGGATACGTTGGATACAAACCCGCCAGGGACATACTCCTTGCGGGACTGAAGCGTCTTGAATACAGAGGTTACGATTCAGCAGGATACGCACTTCAGAATGAAGGAAATCTCTTTATAAAGAAATGTGAAGGACGGGTCAGTGATCTCGAAGATATTGATCCGGGAAATGCCGCATCATCAACTATGGGAATAGCTCATACTCGATGGGCTACACATGGTGAACCTTCCTATACTAACGCTCATCCTCATCTCGATCAGGCGGGAAGGATAGCCGTTGTTCATAACGGAATTATTGAGAATTTCATGTCACTGAGGAAGGATCTTATCAGCGCGGGGGTCAAGTTCGAATCGGAAACCGATTCTGAAGTACTGCCGATGCTGATAAGCCAGGAAGTCGCGAGAGGGAAGAGACTCTTCACCGCTGTGAAAGACGCACTTGCCTTGGTCCATGGCGCATACGGAATTGCTGTTCTCTCCGCAGATGAACCGAATACACTGGTAGCAGCCCGTTACGGCAGTCCCCTTGTAGCCGGTATAGGTGATAAGGAGTATTTCGTAGCAAGTGACGTTGCTGCCATCGTATCCCACACCAGGGACGTGATCTACCTCGAAGAGGGTGAAGTTATTGAGGTGAACCTCGAAGGGATTCAGTCGGATAACGGTCATCAATCCCTGATACGTGAACGGATCGAATATGTAGACTGGGATATCGCGGATATCGAAAAGGACGGATACTCCCATTTCATGCTGAAAGAGATTTACAGCCAGCCTGAATCACTCACAAACGCTTTCAGAGGCAGACTGGATCTGGTTCAGGGTACGGCGCACCTTGGAGGTCTGCAGATGTCCGAGGAGGATATGAGATCCATAAGCAGGATTGTAATAACTGCCTGTGGAACCTCCTGGCATGCAGCTTCCATAGGCAAGTACCTTATCGAGGCTTATGCAAGAATCCCCGTCCAGGTAGAGTACGCTTCCGAGTTCCGATACCGGGACCCTGTTCTGTCTCCGGATACTGTAATGATTGTAATCAGCCAGAGCGGTGAGACAGCGGATACACTGGCCGCCCTGAAACTTGCTAAAGAGAAGAAATGCCGCACCCTCGGTATTGTGAATGTAGTGGGTTCAACCATAGCCCGCGAAACGGATGCCGGAGTTTATATCCACGCAGGTCCCGAGATCGGAGTTGCGTCAACAAAGGCATTCACTTCGCAGGTGATGGCTCTTATCCTGATAGCCTTTGCCCTTGGACGAGCCAGGCATACTCTTAACCGTAAACAGGGGCTTGAACTTGTCCGAGAGATCATGGCAATACCTGACAAGGTCAGGAAGATTCTGGAGAATTCCAGCAGCATAGCTGAGATTGCCAAGGAATTCACCTACGCTAGAAATTTCCTTTACCTTGGCAGGGGAGTGAACTACCCGGTAGCCCTCGAAGGTGCTCTTAAGCTTAAGGAAATATCCTACATTCATGCTGAAGGCTACCCGGCAGCTGAAATGAAGCACGGACCCATAGCTCTTATCGATGAGATGATGCCCATTGCTGTGATTGCCGTAAAGGGCGCAGCCTACGACAAGATTATCTCCAATATTCAGGTAGTAAGGGCAAGACATGGCAGGGTCCTTGCCATTGCTACCGAAGGAGATACCGATATTGAATCGGTTTCAGACTGGATTATATGGGTTCCCGAAGCGCCGGACATGCTTGTTCCTCTTCTCAGTGTAATTCCGCTTCAGCTCTTATCCTATCATATTGCTGTTGCAAGGGGATGTGATGTTGATAAACCCAGAAATCTTGCAAAAAGTGTAACGGTAGAGTAAATCTGACTGCCAAAATGGGATCATGGCGTGAACTTTCTCCCATTTGGACTGCCTCAATAAGAAGGTACTTTCACAGATCATGGATCTTCATCAGATTCTTCGGAAGAAGGCTTTACAACCGATGGAATGATGACAGTGTGTTCTTCTCAGCTGCGGCCATTTCCTTCAATGTACTGATAACCATCCTTCCGCTTGGCTTGATGATACTTACATTCAGCGGTCTTGCATTCCAGGAGGACGAGGGGCTGCAGCAGGGTCTTACGAACTGGCTCGATACTGCGAACCCTCTTGTTCCCGAGCTAATGAGGAACGATATCGAGAACACGATCATCACAGGTAATGCCGGAATACCGGGAATAGTGGGCTTCGCTTTTCTTCTCTGGCTTGTCAGCCGGCTTTTCGGAACCATTCGAACAGCTTTTGACAAAGTATTCGAAGTAGCAAGAGGCCGCAATATCGTTCTGGGGAAGTTGTATGATTTCGTTCTGGCTCTGCTTGTTGCACTCTGTTTTGTCTCCTCGCTGATCTTTTCGACAATGGCACGGCTGGTTGTGGACAGCCCGGTAGGTGACATTGTCTCCCAATGGCCGTTCATCGGACACCTAACCGGAGGCGGTCTGGCAAAGATACTGGGTATTACCTTCACTATGCTGCTGTTCTTTACTCTTTTCAAGGCTGCTCCAAACCGAAAGATCAGCATCAGGCAGGCATTTCTTGCAACAGTTATTGCCGCGGTGTTCACCGGCCTTGGTACACAGCTTTATATGTGGGTGATCGGTCATCCGGGGTGGGGAGTGGTCTACGGTTCGTTTGCAAGGGTCATGGCTACTTTCTTCCTGCTCTACTGGGAGTGCGTGATACTCCTGGGTGCTGCTGAAATCAGTCAGATCGTACATGAATGGCACAAGGTAGCGAGAACAATGAGAAGTATCCGATAGTGATCAGACGTTGGAACGGATCTCTATGATATCGCCATCACTGACAGTGTAATATCTCCCGTCTATTAAATGCTGCTTCCGTAATCTTTTATTCAGAATCCTTCTTCAATCTGTATTTGAAAATACACCAGTCACCCTCTTTTACCATTAGCGGTATTGCCCGTTCCTTGATCAACTGAATATCTTCACTTTTCCAGATTTCGTTGTTGAATGATTCCAGAAGTGATGGAAATGGGCATAGAGTACCCTGTAATTCTGCCTCACCAACTCCTTTTGGGCAGAACTTACAGGTGCTGTTTCTTATACTGATTATGATATTACCATTATCCTTTTTCATTTCGATATCTTTTGAAATAGGTAATACTTTGTTTACAAGCTTAACAGACTTTCCGAATTTCTCCTCACCACTCATCTTTGCACATTCTTGCATATCTGATTCACTGAAATCAGTCAGTTCTGCAAGCCGGGCCAGATGTTTTCCTGCGCGACGGGATGCCATGTTTATAACGGCCTGATTCAGTATACCGAATGAATTCAGTCCTGCAATGAAAGAAGCAAAGAAGATGCTTTCAGCTTTCAGGGCTCTTTTCTCAATATTATCCTGAAATTTCGTATCTACAGCCATTTTATCTCCTTTGATAAATTTCTGATTAATCCTAACATTACAAATCACTGAAAACTGCGTACACTTACTTAATCAAACATTCAGTAAGAGAAGCCCTGTTATTGCTTCAACGGTAAAACAACCTGAACAAATATCCAGCAACTTCAATCCTCACATGCTTTACATTGGAAGAATATCAAGAGTAACCCTTTATTGTCAATGCAGAGAAGGTTCGGCGAACGCAATGAGTGACATCTCCAAGCTCTCAGTAACGGGTATCCAGCATCCGGTTAGATCAGTAGCCAGGGGTGAAATCAGACGTTGAAACGGATCTCTATTAAATCACCATCACTGACTGTGTAATCCTTGCCTTCGATCCTGAGTTCTCCCTTTTCCTTTAGCAGCGTTCTATCGGGATGCTCATGATACAGCTCCCATGGTATGACTACCGCACGAATAAAACCTCTTGCCAGGTCGGAATGGATGGCTCCCGCAGCATCCAGAGCGGTTGAACCTTTTCGAATTGGCCATGCCCTTGTTTCATCCTTTCCGATAGTGAAAAATACTATCAGGTCCAGGGTGGAATAGGACGATCTGATGAGCCTGGAGAGTCCGCTGGAGGAATAGCCCATTGATTCAAGAAAAGGAGCCTGCTCACTTTCATCGATCTCGGTCAGTTCAAGTTCGAATCCTGCGTCGATGGCTAGAAGGATTCCTCTATGCTCAGAGACAACACTGGAGAGCTCCTCATCCGGAGTGACAGGATCACCCATTCTGTTGGAAACCACTATAAGAGGTTTGAGGGAGAGAAGCGCGTAGGGATTCAGAATTGCCGACTCACCTTTATCAAGGTCAAGAATTCGCAATGGGCTTCCGGTCTCCATGTGCTTCTGAAGGTTCTGTAGAAGAAGGGCTTCCCTGGTTTTACCTTTGCTCTCCTTGACAAGCCGAGCGAGCCTTTTTTCACACAGGGCCATATCGTTCAGAATGAGCTCCGACTCGATCTCATTGAAATCGTTCACTGTATCACCCAGAGCATAATTATCGAGGACTATCGTCAGTACTGCTGCATTCCTTATAAGAGACAGGTTCGCAGATGAGAAGGAGGGGGTTGGAACATCGAAAAACACAACTGTTGCATGAGTGTTCTTAATCGGTTTGTGAATACTTTCAAGAAAATCCAGTCTGTGGTCGGGTACCTTAACCGTGAGAGGTTTCCCCGAGTCAGCGTTTGCCGAACCCGCAAGAGCCCGGAACAGAGTGGACCTGCCGCAACCCTGTTTTCCCGCAAGGGCAATTTTCACTGATACTTCCTTTCTACATTAACAGAAAGGCGAATATACTACCTATTCGGTGAAAAGCCTGACCTTATCATCATCATCATCCATTCTTGACCTATTTTCATTAGACTGATATTATCACACATGAAAATTTTAAACATGCTTATTTGCAGTTGAATTATTGTAAAACGCCGAACGAGTGTACATTCTTTGCCGGGAGGTTTCATGTCCATTGTAACTAAAGTAGCTCGTAAGTTTCACCGCAAATTTGTACGCTCATGGGATCTCTATCGTTTAGGCCATAATGGAAATCGAATATCATTCTCTATCCAGCAAAGTGTCAGAGCAGCATTGAAGGGCTCCTTAACACAGGAAGAAGTAAACTCGGTCGATCGTATAGAGCGTCTGCGTGCCGAGATGAATTTGTCTACTGAGCAGGTTACACGTACGGACTTCGGAGCTAGAGAGCAGGACTCGAATCTGAAACCGGATGAAATGCGAGCTGGTGTCGAAGTAATAGATACACTTGGCTATATCAGCCAGGTAGCTAGCAAACCACCCTTCTGGTGCCTGTTACTGTTCAAACTCATTCGAACCATCCAGCCGGATTCGTGCGTCGAAATGGGAACAGCGGTTGGTCTGTCAGCAGCCTATCAGGCTACAGCGTTGACCCTGAATGGACATGGGTGCCTTGTATCTCTGGAGGGGGCAGCTTCACTCGCAGATATTGCCATGAATAACTTCCAGCACCTCGGTCTCGATTCCGTAGAAATAGTAGTTGGGAACTTTCAGGACACACTTGTCGATGTTCTTACTGCCCGGCAGCCGGTTGATTTCGTTTTTGTTGACGGTCACCACGATGAACATGCAACACTGGCATACTTTGAACAGATTCTACCCTTTCTTGCTGAAACAGCACTTCTTGTTTTCGATGATATTACCTGGTCTGAAGGTATGGCAAGAGCGTGGAACAGCATTGCCAGCGACAGTCGAGTAAGAATTGCTGTAGATTTTGGACAAGTTGGATTGTGCAGCATTGATAACTCAATGAAGACAAGCAGGTACTACAGCATTCCATTGCATTAGTACGAACGAAAGTATGACAATAGAAAGCGCGTTTTCTATTCGGTGAAAACTCTTACCTTATCTCCATCGGCGCTGTCCACATCTACCTGAAGATCGCTTAGTGCTTCGATAAGCTCATCCCCGTCAAGCTTGGAGAGCTGGGAAAGATCGAATCCATGGTTGCTCATCTGTTCAGCAGCGTTACCGGGAACAAGGGCTGACAGCTTGATGCCTGTCTTCAAAAGGCTCATGGGTACCCTAACGTTAACCTTGTCACCGCCGGCGGAGTCCACCACTACTCTCAGGTACTTCGGAGTTCTTTTCTTGACTCCTCCGGATTCAGTTTCGATGATCTCATCATCGGCGATTTCAGGATCCTGAAGTTTCGACAGAAGCGCTGTGGCTTCCTCAACGGTGATCTTGCCATCGGAGAGCATTTCCAGGATCTTTTTGCGTGAATCGTTCTTCATTGTATTCCCCCTTCTTACGGGTTATATGAACTTTATCAATATGTTTTCAGTACCAGTATCGACCTTTACTTCGGTTCCATGAAGGTTCATCAGTAACATGAGAACCCGCCATGATTCGCTGGCAGCGCGCATCGGATAACTGTCAGGATCGAAGATCAGCCAGATATGCCCTACGAACCATCCTAGAAGAACGAATGGTGCTCCAAGACACCAGACGAGGAACCAGGGCAGCGGGATAAAGAATTTCTTTATTCTGAGCAGGAGTATGCAGGCAGGCATCAGAGTTCCTCCATCGCTTCGGAGAAGGAGATGTCTCCCCGCTGGAGTTTCTCAAGAATCTTGCTTTCCATGTTCTCCGTCACCTCCATAGTTGAATCCAGTCTCTGTATCAGATCTGCGATACGAGCCCTTGCAGTGGGATAGCTCACATCAAGGAGTTTCTGAATCTTCTTAATAGACCCGTAATTGCGCACAAATGCTATTACGAGCGCCTGGTCTGAGGCAGACAGCTGGGAGAGAATTGAAACCGTAAATTTTCCCTCCATCCTGATGTCGCAGAACTGGCATTCACAGGTAACCGGTGTCATCGGTTTTCCGCAGTCAGGACAATTCGCATTACCAATATCCATGTGTAACCTCCAATAACTTAAAAAAAATATACGAAAACATTAAAAAATGTCAAGTATCAAGTGAAAATATTAATATACGAATCGCGTCATTTCCAGATCCTTGACTCCAGGCGATGGCATGATTCTATTGCCTATGGATCAACCTGGGGGGATAAATGAAAAGGATAGTTGCAGTGATTCTTGGAGGAGGAAGGGGAACCAGGCTCTTTCCCCTTACCCGGGACAGGAGCAAACCTGCTGTTCCTATCGGCGGCAAGTACCGGCTTATTGACATACCAATCTCAAACTGCATCAATGATCAGATTAGGCATATGCTTGTCCTTACACAGTATAACAGCGAGAGCCTGAATACACATGTGGCGCGTACGTACAGATTTGACAGGTTCACGAACGGTTTTGTCTCCATTCTTGCAGCCGAACAGACCGACGAAAACAGAGAGTGGTTCCAGGGAACCGCTGATGCGGTCAGGCAGAGCCTGAAATACATCAACAGCCAGCATCCGGATCTGGTTCTTATACTCTCAGGTGATCAGCTTTACAGAATGGATTTCAGAGAGTTTGCCAGGTGCCATGAAAGCAGTAAGGCAGATATCACCATTGCAACTAAACCTGTCACTGCCGCCGAGGCTCCCTCCCTGGGAATCATGAAAGTGGGCGGTGATGGTCTTATCACCGAGTTCAGGGAAAAGCCCCCGGCTGACGAGCTTGAAGGGCTGATGAGCACTCAGGAAGGAACCTCCGCATCAAGACCATTTCTGGGAAGTATGGGCATATACATGTTCTCTCCGGATATCCTCAGGGAAGTACTTGAGAAGGAACCTGATGTCATTGATTTCGGGAAGGAGATCATACCGCATTCCATAGGGTCATACAGATTGGCTTCGTATATGTTCGACGGTTACTGGTCCGACATCGGAACCATCTCCAGTTTCTTCAAGGCCAATCTGGATATGGCGCGCCCCGATCCGGACTTTGATATGTATACAAGCTTCTCTCCACTTTATACTCGGGCAAGAGCCCTTCCTGGAGCAAGGATAGATAACTGCAGGATGAACAATACGATAATATGCGACGCTTCCGATGTAAGTGGTGTATCATTAACTGATTGTATTGTGGGGTTGCGCGGAAAGGTCCGCAGAGGAACTGTGATGGAAAAATGTGTGTTCATCGGGTCGGATTACTGGGAGGGCCACTACCTTGACCCCAGGAATATTCACAGTGAGATGCTGCCCCTTGGAATAGGGGAGAACTGCATCATAAAGAACGCGATCATCGATAAGAATGCAAGAATAGGTGATGGGTGCAGACTCGAGAACAAAGAGGGTATTGTGGAATATTCTTCAGAACTCTTCTGCATTCGCGAAGGTATCATTGTCATACCAAAAAACGCCACGCTCGAACCAGGATTCGTAATCTGATAGAACCTCAGGTTTCAACTGTTGAAAAGCATCCCTATCTGGTACGCGGCTGTCGCAACCACCGCTGCGGCGCCTGTTGTGTAAACGATTGCAAATCCCGCCCATTTCCAAGAACGTGTCTCACGTTTGATGACTGCGATTGTGGCTATACATGGGATGTACAGCATAGTGAACATAATAAGAGCAAAGGCTGTTACCGGGTTCCATCCCTCCTCGTCCGCCAGTCTCTCCGAAAGGGATGATGAGTCATCGACGTCAATCTCTCCCATTGAATAGACCGTACCAAGAGTGGAAACCACAATCTCCTTGGCTGCGAATCCACCGATAAGGGCCACATCTGTTTTCCAGTCAAATCCCATAAGGGGTTTTGTTATGCTTTCGAATGCCCTGCCGGCCCTTCCAGCGATGGAATATGACAGTCTTGCCTGTGCGAGTTCGTTGCCGGTAAGTGATGACGCCTGGTCAGCCGGAAGAGTAGGAAATGTCATCAGAGCCCACATCACAACGGAGGCGAACAGGATAACGGTTCCAGCCTTCCTCAGATACAGCCACGTTCTTTCCCACATGTGTATGAGGAGACTTTTCATTGAAGGAAGCCTGTAGGGAGGAAGCTCAAGAACGAATGAGGTTGAGTCACCCCTCAGAATTGTGGAACGAAGCATCCTTGCGGAGAGCAGTGCGAATGTCCAGGAAATGAGAATAAGAAGAAACAGCATCAGACCTTCCCGGGCTGAGAAGAATGCTGCTATCAGGAGGGCATAAATTGGAAGTTTTGCACCGCAGTTCATGAAGGGGACGGAGAGTATCGTGGCGATTCTTTCCTTTGGATCCCTGAGTGTTCTGGCAGCCATTATACCAGGTACCGCGCACCCGCCACTGATTCCTCCCGATACTATGAATGGGACGATTGAATTTCCATGAAGGCCGAATTTTCGAAATATTCTGTCCATCAGGAAGGCAATTCTGGCCATATAACCTGTATCCTCAAGAATGGAAATGAAGAAGAACATGAACATGATAAGAGGTACAAAACCAACTACACCTCCAACACCGTCGATAGCTCCGCTGACTATCATTGATCTGATCAATCCTTCAGGAAGTAAGTTCCAGGCGATACTGTGGAGCCAGCTGAAGAACCCTTCCATCAATGCGATAGGTGCGCTACTGATGAAGAATGTGAACTGGAAAAGACCGAACAGTACGGCGGCCATGACAACAGGACCAAGAAGGGGATTAGTCAGAAACTTGTCTATCCTGTCCGAGAGGTACACTCTGTTCAGCGATGAATGGCTTTTTATCCGCTTGACGACACCGGCGACAAATCCGTACCTGTGATCGGCTATAACACCCTCGGTTTCATCGTTCATCTCCCTGAATACTTTATCCGCCAGATCGGCTGACATGTCCAGTATATCATCACCTGCAGACGAATTCAATTTCTCAATCCTGCTGATCGTATGTGAATCCTGCTCCAGCAGCCTCAATGCAAGCCATCCGGGAGGCACCATATCCGAGAGGAGTTCCGTTTCCCTTATTCTTTTCTCCAGTATCCGCAGAGCATCATCTGAAGCCTGACCGTAGGAGAGGTCTATCGGGACCCAGCTGGCCCCTTCTATTGCCATACTCATAGCTTTCTGCAGAAGTTCATCGGAACCTGTTCCCCTGTTGGCTATGGTACGTACTACAGGTATTCCCAGTATTTGAGAAAGACCGTCCGAATCGATCCATATTTCTCTTGCTTCAGCTATATCGATCATATTAAGAGCGATTATTACAGGTACTCCAAGTTCCATTAGTTGAGTCGTCAGGTAGAGATTCCGTTCAAGGTTGGAAGCGTCCACAACATGGATCACAACATCCGGATGCTGTTCCAGAAGGTAATCCCTTGCGGCAACCTCATCGGGGGAGTATGGTGTAAGGCTGTACGTTCCCGGCAGATCGATAACTTCAGCGGTAAACTCACCCGAATGAGCTTTCCCCTCCTTGATCTCCACAGTGATTCCGGGATAGTTTGCCACATGCTGCTTTGCGCCGGTAAGTGCGTTGAATATGGAAGTTTTGCCGGAATTAGGATTTCCAGCCAGGGCTATTACCGGCATAGCTTGATTCATCGGTTCACCTCAAGAATAATATGCAGTGCGTCCCATCCTGCGATTTCCATCTGTTTCCCTTTTACCTCTACGATAACGGAGTCGGGATGCTGCATGCTGCGGACCATTCTGATCGGTGCTCCCTTGCTGATCCCCATATTCTTGAGCCTGGTGACCGTTACGCCTCTGCCTCTTATGGAGACAACCGTACCGGTTTCTCCTTCCTTCAGCATCTTCAGAGTAATGCATTCCCCATACTCGGCTTTCATCATCTCGGTTCTGTAAGAACATCCCCTGCAGTCATCATCGCAGAAAAGAGGGTAGGAAGCATGAAGAGTTTCGGAAGAGGCCGGCACTACCCTTACATGCCACGCGGTTTTCCTGTCAATTCCGAACCGTGTTTCGTCTCGGGCTACAACGATCGGACCGCTTCCTGAAGAGGAGATAATATGAAGCAGGGCACCAGGGTTGATGCCCATACTGACAAGTCTGCTTTCAGCCGCGTGATCTGTGGTTATTGTAACAACCCTGACGTATTCATCGGATAATGCCATGGTCAGGGGATAACCGGGTCTGATTGCACTTGGTCTTTCTGAGCCTCTTTCCCTGTTGTGTTTCCTTCCCCTCCTATTCCTCATTATCATTTTCTCCTGTTCCTTCGCAGTCTGGATAAACAAGTACACATTCAGCCATCGCAGCTGGCAATTCTTGATCATATCCGTCAAGCCTGACAATGAACGGAAGATCTGTGGTTCCCGGTCTTATCAGAATAACCCTGGCTCCCTGGATGAAGCCCGAATCAATGAGTTGTCTTCTTATCTTCTGTGCGGCGTTTATCCTGGCGATTTTCCTTGAAGATCCCGGTTCGAGATCGATAAGGCACAATAGCTCAAGCCCGATGTTATCCTTATCATCATGAACCATAAGCGGACAGATCGATTTGCTGCACCGAAACAGGTATTCCGTTTCATTTTCCAGGCAGTTACCGAATCCTGTTTTTATAAGGACCTGAAGCTCGGGACAGGCAGCAAGGAATTCGAAAAATGCTGCCAGTCTTTCCATCGAGCTGTCGGAAAGGTAATGTTCCATTGCGCACGCGTCGTTTTCGGCCTGCTCGCGGCTGATACCAAGGATTTCCGTTAAGAAGCGGGAAAGCAGATTATGACGGGTCATGGTGCGGCGCGCTATGAAAAGACCTTTTTCAGTGAGTTCTATGTAGTTTCGTTTTGAGTATCTGATCAGTTTCTTTTCGGAGAGGCGTTTCATGGCTGGAGAAACGGAAGCCGGTGTTACCTGCATCTCCTCAGCGATATCCCTTACCCTCGCCACGGAACTCCTGCCCAGTATCCTGTAAATGGTCTCGAGGTAATCCTCAAGTGAGCCTGTAATGTCGCTGCCGGTATTGAACATATAGACACCTCTATTTCTGTTAGACTAATCTAACAAACGAATAAAGTCATGTCAACATATTCAATTATTGCAACTGGCGGGAGGGTAATATAAAGTGCGGAAAACGGACCATCCTGATGAAGGAGGGCCCGTTAAACTACATTAAAGAATGTTTGAGACGGTCAGCTTTGTTCTTGTGAAGAAGGCGATTCCTGGATGCTTTATCAATAAGGCTCTGGGCTTTGCGTAAAGCTTTCTCTCTGTCTTCAGGTGTCTCTGATTCATTAACACTTCTTATAGCACTTCTGAGTTCCCGCATTTTACTGCGGTTCCTCTGTGCCTTCGCTATATCTGTCCTGTGACGTTTTACAGATTGCTTGCTCCTTGCCAAGAGGAGACTCCTTTCACAAATTTGGTAATACTCGAATTCTGTTTATACTCTATAAGCAGGGAGGAATTCTAAGCCCTTGCGCAGCCGAAGTCAATCTTTACACAGGAGATTATCATGAAGTATCTGTTTCTCGTTATTACGGTTCTTGTATTCACATCTGTCCTTTCGGCGGATAGACTTGTAAGATTGTACGATGTCTCACCTGGCTCTGCAACGGATTTGATAGAAGAAGGCTACGATGTAACCAATATCGATATGAGACGCGGATACGTGGATATCATGCTGCCTGAGAGAGAATTAGATCAGGCTGTCCTTCTCTCATACAAGTACGAGGTTCTTTCGAGGGAGTGGGGAGAACTGCTTCCTGAGAATAGAGATGGAGCCGGTTACTATTACGATCCTGAAGAGAACTGGGCTTTCTGGTGTTCGCTTGCTGAAAACTACAGTGACCTGTCTGATACACCTGTCACGATAGGGCAATCCTATGAGGGCAGGGACATATACATGATCAAAATGACCAGCCCGACAACCGGCTACAAACCTCCCATCTACTTCTCTTCGCTTATCCATGCCCGGGAACCGGGCGGTAATTCGGTACTCATTGATTTCGCCATGTGGCTTACCAGCAACTACGATGGCGGCGATACAAGAGCCGCGTACATACTTGATAACACAACCGTCTATTTTGTTCCTGTTGGAAATCCTGATGGTTATGCGTACAACATGCCCGGCGGCGGGATGCACAGGAAGAATATGAACTGGAGTGCAGGTGGTGACGGAGTCGATCTGAACCGTAACTGGGGATACATGTGGGGTTACGATAATTCGGGGTCAAGTCCATATCCCAACGATCCAACTTATCGTGGAGACTCAGCTTTTTCAGAACCCGAAACCCAGGTCCAGAGGGATTTCATTACCGATCTCGAACCTATTGCAGCGATGAATTATCATTCCTATGGGAAGTGGCTTATTTATCCTTATGGATATGAATACGACACTTACACTCCTGACCAGAGTACATTCGTAGCATGGTCGGCCGTAATGACCGCGGAGAATGGCTACTTTGCCGGTACTGCTCCGGAATGTCTGTATACAGTCAATGGTGAGCAGAACGACTGGATGTATGGAGGAAACGAGGAACAGGGCATAATGGCTTTTACGCCTGAAGTCGGAACCAGCTTCTGGGGTGGGCAGAATGACAGTTCAGTTATTGTAGCAAATTGTGCGGACTGCCGACCAATGAATATTTTTATATGCATGACTGCACCCGGATTTGTTGGAGTAAGCGGAGAGAGTGAAGTGGGAATCGAACCACTGCTTTCACTTAATTCCGTATACCCTAACCCGGCAATATCAAGTGCATCCTTCAGAATTACTACTTCCGGGTCCTCAAATGTTAATGTATCTATTTATGATACCAGTGGCAGGATCGTTAATTCCTTTGAAAGCGGTAATCTTGTGGGAGGAACCAGCAGCTTGAACTGGGATGTTCCTCAGGAAATACCGGCCGGAGTGTATACCGCCAGAATCTCCGACGCGGCAGGAAACTGCGACAGCAGGAGATTCACCGTTATGAGGTAATCCTGAATGCCAGACAGCAAAGAAAGTTCAGCGCAGGATTTCTACGAAATACTTGGAGTTAAATACAAGGCGACTCTGGAAGAGATAGAGGATGCCTATCATGACCTCGCGAGAAAACTTCATCCTGATGTTACAGGAGGAGATACTGCGCTCACAGAAAAGTATATGGTTATCAATGAAGCTTACCAGGTACTCTCAAGATCCGGTACCCGGGAGGAATACGATGTCTCTATTGGTGTCGACCAGCTTTCGGATGATGAGGAGAAGAAACCCGAACCAGCTGCCAGAAAGGACGAAAGCCCCGGCGCCGATATGCGCCGTCTGGATGCTAAACTCAGGCGCACAATAAAGGAGGCTGAAAGACTGTGCAGGAGGGATAATTTCTGGGAGGCCAGCCGCTTACTGGAGGTTTTCCTCAAGACCCATCCGGATAACCCTCAACTTAGAACTACCCTCGCCTCCGCAGCCCTGGGAATGAAAAGGTACCATGATGCTGCGAATCATATGAAAGTTGTCTGTACGGTCGCGTATCATGATCCGGAGAATTTCGTAAAATTGGGGAATATCTATATCAGAGCGGGACAACTAGTTCTGGCGGAGAAGGCTCTCCAGGAGGCTCTTGGATGGAACGCGGAACATCAGGGTGCTCTCAATCTCCTGAGGGAGATCGAGGAACTCAGGGATGCAGAGAAACCACCAATCCAGAGGATGTTCAGAAAAGTAGCGAAAGTTTTCGGGCGTAAGGAGTAACCTAATTGGATTCAGGCACTGAGAAGCTCTATTATTCCATAAGCGAAGTCTGCAGCCTTACCGGTCTTAAACCCCATGTATTGAGGTATTGGGAGACTGCATTTCCAATACTCAAGCCTTCCAAAAATCAGTCCGGTAACAGGATATACAGGCAGGAAGATATTGAGTTGATCAAGCTGATAAGTACGCTGTTATACGAAGAGCGCTATACGATTGACGGAGCCCGGCAGAAAATCGAAGAGATGAGCAGCCACAATCAGAAGATGAAGCTTGAACTGAAGGCCGCGACGGTCTCTGCTGAGATTATAGATTCCATCAGTAAGGAAATAAAGGAGATAATCGCCATACTGGAGAGGGATCCAATGGAGGAATCCAAGGGCAGTTGACAAACAGGGCGATTAAGGGTAATTTTGCTCATCTTCGGTCGGGGCGTGGCGCAGTCCGGTAGCGCACTTGAATGGGGTTCAAGTGGTCGCTGGTTCGAATCCAGTCGCCCCGACCATTCTTTTTTCTCTCTATTACCAGTACATGAAAGGACGTAATGGGCGAAACTCTGCTTAACTGGCTTGCAGGAATTCCCGGGGAAGTACAGATGATGGTTCTTTCGGGATTTCCCCTTACCGAGCTGCGCGGCAGCATCCCCCTGGCATGGACGGTGATGAGCAGTGAGTGGGCATGGCCCTGGTGGAAGATCTATCTTCTTGCGGTTGCCGGCAACCTGCTGCCCGTACCCTTTCTGCTGTGGTTCCTTGAACCGGTGAGCAGATTTCTAAGGAGATGGAAGGTTTTAGACAGGTTCTTTGACAGGCTGTTTGAAAAAACACGAAAGCGTGTCGGGACGAAAATCGAAAAATACGAAGCCCTGGGTCTGACGCTGTTTGTGGCCATACCTCTGCCTGTAACAGGTGCCTGGACCGGATCGGCGGCCGCCTTTCTGTTCGGAATCCCGAAGAGGCTTGCATTTCCTGCGATAGCTCTTGGCGTTGCAATAGCAGGTGCGGTCGTAACACTTATCATGTCCGGTGCGCTGGCTGGTATAGGCTTTATTGTCGGATCTCACTGAAGCTCAAATGTTGCAGTTGAGCGGTATTAATATTAAATTTGCATAACCGAAAACAGTAGTCGGGGCGTAGCGCAGCCCGGTTAGCGCGCCTGGTTCGGGACTAGGAGGTCGGAGGTTCAAATCCTCTCGCCCCGACCATATCTGAAGTGATCATACCAGATAGAAGGATCTTATCAATACAGAACTCATATCCGTAATCGGTGGAGCATCAGCTGATCCGGAGGAAGCTGCATGGGCTTGCGAACTCGGCAGGCTGCTCGCTGATCATGGTTTTACCGTGATATGCGGGGGTGGAACAGGTATAATGGAGGCGGTTTGCCGGGGAATCAGCGAAAAGGGAGGCAGGAGTATAGGAATACTCCGCGGAACCGACCCGCTTGAAGCTAACCGCTGGGTAGATACTGTTATACTTACCGGAATGGGGACTTCCAGAAACAGGATAATCGCCCTGTCCGGGAAAGTTGTGGCTGCGGTAGGAGGGAAGTACGGAACCCTCTCTGAGATTGCCTACGCTCTACAGGCTGGAAAACCCGTTTGCGCAGTGGGAAAATGGGCGGGAATAGAAGGAGTAGTACCGGTAAGTTCACCGGAGGAAGCACTTGATTTTATTATTATGAACTCGAGAGGTGATTTATGCTGACCACTGAGGAACTGGGAGATCATATCAGGAACATTCCCGATTTTCCTATCGAGGGTGTTATTTTCAAAGATATCACGACACTGCTTACTCATCCAGGAGCCTTGAATGATGCGGTGAAACATCTTGAAAAAGCATGTGAAAAATTCGAATACGATGCCATAGCAGCAATTGAATCAAGAGGATTCATATTCGGTTCGGTCATGGCGGCAAACAAGGACCTGCCGCTTGTTCTTATTCGAAAACCCGGCAAGCTTCCCGGCTGCACAGTCAGTGAAGAGTACTCCCTGGAGTACGGTACGAACACGGTTGAAATGCATAAGAATTCGCTGCCTGCAGGAAGCAGGGTACTGATCGTAGACGATCTTATAGCGACAGGAGGATCGGCTATGGCTGCCGTATCACTGCTTCATCAGGATGCCTGTATTGTGGCAGGTGCAGCCTTCATCGTAGACCTTGAATTCCTTGGAGGGGGGAATAAGCTTAAAGAAAACGGAATACCGTATGTTAAACTTATAGAGGTAGATTCAGAGTAGATATTTGACTAACTGCTTTGAATTTCGCATAATTCCACTCAACTTCAGAAGAAACACGTTGTTCAAATTCAAAAAAGAAAGGAAAATATGTCAAGGCTGTTTTTAATAGTAGCAATGATCATCGGCCTTGCCTTCTTCGGATGCGGCGAACAGGCTGACGAAGCGGGTAATGGTACTGACGGTGATGCAGGAGATGTAGTCGATGACGGTAACGGTAACGGTAACGGTGACGTTGAAGCGGGTGACCAGGCAGTAGCCTCGCTTGACGGATTTAATCTTGACTCCCCAGACATGGCTGTTGGCCAGTGGATCGAATACGGTGCAGATGACATGCCCGAAACACTTACCTTATCTGTAGTTGGTACCGAGATGAATCAGGGAACCGAGTGTTACTGGATTCAGATCAGCGTTTCCGATTTCGTAGCCCAGATGCTTATTGATGCTGAAGGTATGGAAGAAGCCATGGAGGGTTACGAGGAGCAGTTCGGAACCTTTGCAGCGGACCCTGCAGCATACATCCGTGAAAACATGTCCGATGCGGGCGGTATGGCTGACATGTTTGGCAACGAAGAGAACATGGATATGGCTCTTGAGTTTATCAGTGCCATCAGAATAGTGAAATTCGAACAGCAGGGAATGATAATGGCCATTGACCTTATCGGTGTGCCTGAATTCCTTGAAGAAGTTATGGACGATCCTGCATTCCAGGAACAGTTCGAGCAGGGCTTCGAGCAGGGCTTCAACGCTGATGGCGGACAGGAAGGCCTCAATGAGATAATGGCCGAGCTTGATAACATGCAGTTCGGCATCACCGAGACCACAGTTGATGTTGCCGGCAGCAGCATTGAGGGAATAGAATTCTCAGTAATGCATCCCGAAGGCCAGGCAGAAGCTATTATTTCTTCGGAACTTCCCCTTGTACCGCTTGCATACGCTAAAGTAACCGGCGACGGTGAAACCCATTTCGTAGAGGTTAGAGGATACGGTTTCAGCGGCGCACAGGACCTTCTACCCGGTGAACCCGCACAGACTCTTCAGGCCATGATGTTCCTTGAGGGCATGATGTCCCAGATGGGCGACATGGGCGGTATGGGCCCTGGCCAGGCCAGAGGCGTGAACTAGAAGTAGTAGAACATTCTCAGAAGATGCCCGGCCTTTCATAGCCGGGCATCTTCTTATATTTTGAATGCGTGCTACGGAGAATAGAAAAATAGGGAGTATTAGTAATGAACATAGAGAAAAGATCACTATGGACAGTATTGATCGTGATTCTGGTCGGAACTTTCGCTGTGCAAACAGTTTTTGCCGAATCCGGGTTTGGCGCTGCCGGAGCTGAAGCGGATACCTGTCGTACACTTGAAGAGATGCTCAACTACGCGATCGACGACGAGTTCGCCGCAAGAGCAGAGTATGAGATGATAATGGAAGAATACGGGGAGATTCGTCCTTTTAGCAATATCATACGGGCAGAGGAAATCCATATAGCCCTTCTGGAACCGCTTTTTATACAGTACGGTTACGAGCTTCCCGCAGATTCTTCTGCGAGTCACGTGGTTCTCCCTGAATCACTGAAGAATGCTTTTGAAATCGGTATCGAAGCGGAGATCGCAAACATCGCGATGTACGTGAGCTTTCTTGCCGGTGATCTCCCGGATGATGTCCGGGATGTTTTTGAGCGTTTGAAAGCGGGTTCAGAAAATCATCTGCTTGCGTTCGAGAACGGTTTAGAACGTAACCAGTAGGTACCTCGGGCATTTCCTTTTGTTTCCCTTCCTTTCATGCTTCTTTTAGTTTATT
>JAUWSQ010000023.1 GCA_030609965.1 Candidatus Fermentibacterota bacterium | reverse complement strand
TTCCGTCAAGCACCTTTAGAATATCGGGAGTCGCCTCAAGCTCAAGCAGGCTGGTTCCCGACCTCTCTGTTTTCCCGTCATGGAAAGCGGAAGGTCTGAAATCCGAAACCGCAGCTGCCATTACCAGTAGATCAGCATTTTCAACTTCACTGATCAGGGTTTCAAGCATTTCCTTCGCCGTTTCCACATGAATCGTGTCAACTCCGGATGGCCTGGAGATGCAGGCAGGACCTGAAAGGAACAGAACGTCGGCACCGGCATCACGGAAAGCCATCGCCATGCTGCATCCCATCATACCGCTGGATCTGTTGGAAATGAATCGGACATGATCCAATGCTTCCCTTGTGGGACCTGATGTAACTATCACCCTTTTTCCATGCCAGTGTTCAAGGCCAATGAAGCGATCGGGAGTGAAAGCCCTTACTTCCGGAGGGAAGCTGGTATTGACCATTTTCAACCTCTCGCCCCTGAGTATCGATTCGACCTGCAACAGGGAATCCTCGAGGAGCCTGTTGCATATATAGTAATCAAACGAACCGATCCAGCTGATCTCCCAGGCCGCTATTTCCATTCTCAGCAGAACAACATCCGGATCATCAGTATTTCTGGATTGAAGCCTGGTGGACAGCACATCGGGAGAAGGAGTCAGAATGAAGATGAGTATGGAAGCCGGAAAAGCTTCCTTGATCTGAAGCGCCCCCTGAACATCTATGTCAAGAATAACGCTGCCGCCTCGGGCAAGTTCTCTTTTGACCCAGTCTCTGGACGTTCCATAGAGATGCCCGTGAACCTCCGCGTACTCAAGAAAATAACCTTTCTCTATCAGCTCAAGGAATTCTTCCCTGCTGACGAAGAAGTAATCCACTCCCTCAATCTCCGAGCCGCGCAACGGTCTTGTTGTTGTTGAAACGGAGAATGCCGCAAACTTGAATTTCTCGATAAGGTGATGGGCAAGGGTAGTTTTGCCGGCCCCCGAAGGACCTGCAAGTACTATCAGCTGACCGGGAGAATTATTCAATATTTGCAGCCTGTTCCTTCAGTGATGAAAGAATATTCTTCATCTCGATAACCTTGAGTGACTGTTCCGGATCGTCAACTTTTGCTCCCATTGTGTTCAGTTCACGGTGCATCTCCTGGATAAGAAACTCCAGCTTCCGTCCGACGGGACCGTTATCTGAATCTACTATACCGATAGCATAGTCAAGATGGCACAACAGTCTCTGTACTTCCTCTGTTACATCAGATCTGTCTGCCAGCAGGGCCAGTTCCTGCATCATGCGATCTTCATCCAGCTCTATATCATCAATAAGGTCGGATATTCTCTTCCTGAGCCGTTCATATTTTTCCGCTACGGTTTCCTTCTGCTGCTCCAGAACTGGAGCAGTCATTTCTCTGATATTCGAAAACCCTTCTATGAAAAGAGGTGCAAGCGCCGCTCCCTCTCTCCGCCGGTTCTCTCTGAGTTCTGCTAGTGCCAGGGAAATGGACACCTCGAACGCCTCCGTTAATTCCTCGCGATCAAGCATTGACGGCTCAGTTCGCTCAACAACTCCAGGCAGGCTGAGAAGCTCCCCGGCAGATATCCTGCGGACGCATTCATAATCCCGCGAAAGAAGCTCCGCAGCATCAACAAACAGTCTGGCTGTTTCCATGCTGACAGATATGCGGGAACCGCCATCTCCGCTCAATTCAACAGCCGCATCCAGCCTGATTCGTCCCCTCTCGAACATACCGCCGATGGTTTTCCTTACCCCGGGTTCCATCGTGGAAATAACCTCGGGCAGTTTCAGTGAAACACTCAGACTCTTGTGATTAAGTGATTTTGCCTCAACTGTTACAGTAAAATCGTTACCGGCGGTTTCGGCTCGACCAAAACCTGTCATCGATTCCATTTGTACCCCTCCCGGGTGCGGCGATTCGTAAACATCATACGGTAGGAAGTATATTAAATATAATTCAAAGGTATCACCAGTCATCTGTCGGAAAACGATTCAGTAATCTGGTGTGCCCTGTAAAACAGTTTCGGGCATGGGAAAACCTATCGTATCATTGACCGGGCAGAGTTTCAGGCATTATCTATCATCTTTGGTAGAGAAATTGAAAATAGGGGACATACGAGTGCTGTCAGGAGAATATCTCAGAATTGCAGAAAATCCAGTTCCCTATTGGTGAGTGAATCTCCTGTTTGTCTTCATTCCAGCTTTCGTATCGTTTCTGTTACTTCAATGATGTAATGCAAGTCTGATTCGATTCAATCCAAAGCGTTTTTCTGAATTGTTATCCTGCTTCAATAAACGAAGAAGAGAACTGGCTCATTGTTAAGTTCACCCAACCTCTATCTCGGTCACGTCATTCCCCCAGGGCAGATAGTCTGCATCGGGACCGCAGACCATCTCCAGCGGTTCTTGTGGTATCCTGATAATGTCTTTGCGAAATGGGCTGGATTCATTATGAATAGTCAAAGAGGTGTTTGGTAATGATATGTAAGATGCTTGTTCCGTTACTGTGTATAATGCTGCTATCGCATCCAGTCTCAGGTGACTGGGAGATTGAGACCCTGGATTCCCAGGGGGTTACAGGATACTGGACTGCTATCAGGCTGGATTCACTTGGTGCTGTCCACATTGTCTATCGAGACGACACTGACAATCAGCTGGTCCATATATACCAGGGGGCTTCGGGATGGGAATCTGATGTGATCAGCACCTGCGACTGCTGGTTCATGTCTATGGTTCTGGATTCAACTGATATGCCAAGCATTGCCTACTACGAGCACACATTGGGGGAGATACGTCACGTCTTCTGGCAAAACGACCACTGGGAAACTTCCACGGTTTCACAACTTCCCTATTCGGGGAGTCCATACCCCAGGACAGATATAAAGCTTGATAGTGAGGGTATAGCCCATATAGTGTGGTGCGATACCCAGAACCACGATCTATTTTATGCGGTGAAGAACCCATCCGGATGGGATATTACTGCAATTGAGGAGGCGGGTTACACTGGCATAAGTCCATCTCTCTGTCTCGATTCGGATGATAATCCGCATGTCCTTTACTGGAATGAATCCATGAAGGCTGTCATGTATGCCGTTTATGACGGAGAAAGCTGGAACATACAGATATTGGAGACCAACCCGACATCTGGTGTATTCTCTTACAACACGCTGGTCCTTGATGAAGAGGATGTGCCACATGCAGCATACGAGATATCTGGTGATTACTTAGGTGCCGTTCACTACGCCTGGTGGAACGGTACGTATTGGGAGATCGAAAACGTAGTTAACTAGGCAGTTCGCATACCCCGGATCACCCCAGGGGGTAGCCCTGGACAGCAGCGGAATGCCGCATGTAACCGTGCATAGTGTAGACATTGGATACGCATTTGGTTACGCCTGGAGAGACAGCACTGGCTGGAACTGTGAAATCATTCAGTACGATGGTGTGGACGATGCACTCTGTCTGGATTCGGAGGGCAATCCTCACATATCTTACTGCGACTGGACTAACCAGGATCTCAAGTACGCTCACAGGTCAGGCACAGGTATCGGGTCCGAAAGTCAGTCTGAACCCCGCATACCCGCTATGTCAGTCTACCAGAATCCCTGTACAGGCTGCGCCCTGATCCAGGTCAATCTTCCGGATCCCTCCAGGGTTACCGTAAAGGTATACGACACTTCTGGCCGTTTGATAGACGTACATACAAGAACATATATGGAGCGGGGGACTCATTCGATCCAGCTGGGAGAATATCCCCCCGGAATATATTTTTGCAGATTGACTTCGGAGCTTATTGAAGCATCCGTCTCTTTCGTAGTACTGGAAAGCAGATGAACGATTTACAGCGTTCACTGTAGCGAGCCCATAAATGCTGATGATCAAAACGGTCGTAGGTCCTGAGCGAATACCACTCAAGGGCACCCTTCTCGCTTGAGAGGATAGCTCTGATCACATCCCACGTAAGAGAGCGAAGCAGGTTATCTATTATGAAGCGTACAGCCAGGCATGGAGGGGAAGAGAGCGCCGCAGAAGACCGGTGTGTCCTGATGCGGAGTCAGGCTGTTTCGAGTGATTTTACCGAGACACTGGAGAATTAAGTTTCCGTATGTTCATTGATAGAGAGGGATTGATTATGATTGTTTCGTTAAAGAGAACTATGCTTTCGCCAACTCTCATGGCAGTGTTGATGGTAGTCTTTCCCGCTGCGGCACAGTATGCGGGAATACCAGGAGAAATTCCTCCAATCTCCGATTCCTACCAGCTTGATGTCGATATTACTCCACCCTGCTCCTCCGCATCCAGCATACCCGGATTAACCGATGAAGAGGTGCACCGGATGGAGAACTACAGCGGATCTGAGATTATTTACAGTTGCGATGGGATTACAGTTGCCCGTCTTGAGTACCGAGAAAGACGGTATGACTTTGCATACGTTTTTACAGGTGAATGGGGTCTGAATTATGAAGTTTTTGATAACGCCGTGTGTATCAACCAGCTCAGTCCCTCTGGAAAGTACTATGCGGTTGGAGCGGATGGTACTTCCACTCACAGGGGACCGGTCTATGTAATTGATCTGGAAACCGGTGTGAAATACCAAACTACACCTTCGGGTGTAAGGGGTTGCTCGGACTGGATCGAAGGGGACTATCTGCTTATAGAGAGCAGCGGTTCTTCGGCCTCCAATATCGAGATGTGGATTAACGATGATCTTGAGGATATGAACTGGATTAACTACTCATATATGACGAGCGCTGAAGGATGCTCAAATAATTTCGTCTTATACCACGGTGGCAGCTCCTGGATGATCCTGCCTGAGGACAGGTATTACAACTACAGAAACAGTGGAAAATCTGGTTTGTATGAAAACGGGATTTTTTTTGATGTGATCGCATCACCTAATGTCATACCTTCCCTGGCGGACATCGAGCAGAGAAGTGACTTCGGCGAATGGATTGATTCCTCAGGGGGCTTCGATGCGGCTTTCCCGAACTTCAATTTCCGGGTTTATGTGGATACATCTACAAACAGTGTTTCAGATATTATACAGAAGGATCCTTAAACACTCCGCAGGAAATCCCCGGGATGAGATGCCGCAGATGGTTGTTCTTCCTGCAAAGCAACAGGAAAGTGGATTATCTGAAATCGTATACCAAAATCTGTCATCAATTCCATTGGTATCCCTCCCGGGTGCGGCGATTCGTAAACATCATACGGTAGGAAGTATATTAAACATAATTCAAAGGTATCATCAGAGGAGTGTGTCCGGCAATGTACATTGAGCAGAATATCCTCACGGCTGAGATAGAATGCTCGTAGATTTGAGGAGAATACTGGATGTATTTGACGATAATATGCGAGTATTATAGCCAGCTGTGTGGGTTTTATACCAATGTTTCATTGTCGGACACACTCCTATTAATCTCTTCTGAAAGGAGTCTTCGGTGGACGGTGTATTCCTGAGTGCCCTGCTGCCGCCCCACAAAGACCTGATCCTGGGAGGGTAGTGCAGGAAGATCGGCTGTCCCTCGAGAGATGCTTTCGGCCTGATATTCGACGAAGGTGTTCTTGTTCTGAATGCCAGACCGGACTCTCCGGGGCTCACCTGGAGCAGTGCTGTGAACATGACAGAGCTTCCCTCCCCGGCATGGAGCCATCATATCGATGGGGCGAAGGTTCAGGATCTTAACCAGCCGGGTGCTGACAGGATACTGCGTATCTGCTTCAAAAGCGGGCTCCTCTACGGGAACTCCGATGTTACGCTGATCTTTGAGGCTGCAGGACGAAATGCAAACGTTATCCTTGTCAGGAGTGATGACACGAGGATTCTTGCCTGTCACAGGAAGGTGCCTTCGGCCAGAAGCAGGTACAGAACCATAGCACCCGGGCAGGTATATATGCCGCCGCCATCCTCAGGTCTGTCTCCAGGATCGTGGGCCTCTTCGGGTGAACTGAAGAATTCAATAGAGAATCAAAAACATACTCCTGCCTTACTTTACAGATTGCTTGAAGGTGTCGGACCGGTTACTGCCCAAGCATTGCTGCGCCATGCGGAGGTCCATGAAACATCGCTGATACAAGTAGTCGCAGAATTGGAAAATGCTTTACTGGAAAAGAATTTCACCCCCTGGGAGGGTCCAGATGGACCACTTCCTATTGAGCTTGATGGGGGAAAACCGATAGATAATCCCCTCTCCATGAAGGTGGCAGAAGAAGACACCACACTCATCAGGGAGGACAGATTTGAAGCATGGACTGTCATTCTCCGCAGAAGGCTCTCATTCCTGCGCAAAAGGCTGATGAGTGTAGAAACAGCTTTGAATGGACTGGTATCCACTGAGAAGTACAGAACCTGGGGCAGCCTGCTTCTCTCGACAGAGGATAATTCAAGAAAAGGCCTTAAAGAGATAGAGCTGAAGGACTGGAACGGCTGCGTGCACAAAATTCCTCTTAAACCTTTCAGGTCACTCAAATCCAATGCCGCCAGATTTTTCAGGAAGGCATCCAATACGGGGAAGGAAAAGCGTAATCTTGAAGAACATAAGCGCAGTGCGCTGAATGAAATAAAAACTCTGGAAATCTCCATCTCCGAAGCACCTGCTCTCACGGTTGATGAGCTTGAAACGCAGCTCCGGAATCATAAAAAGATAGTTCGCGATCAGGATGATCGGAGGAAGAGGACAGAGGCGATATTGCTCAGCGGCGGCTGGAGGTGTTTCGCCGGAAGAAATGCCAGGGAGAATGAAGAGGTTACCTTCAGAACGGGAAAACGGGGTGATCTATGGTTCCATGCAAGGGGTTATCCAGGTGCCCATGTAGTTCTTAAACTCGATGGAAGGATGGATAACCCGCCTGGTGAAATAATACTTGAAGCGGCAATTGAGGCTGCCAGGAAGTGCGGAGCATCCTCCGGAGTGATCCCTGTTGACTACACCAGGGTTCAGTATGTTAACCGCATAAGGAAGGGAAAACCGGGACAGGTTGTATATACAAGAGAGAAAACTGTTTTTGTGGACCTGGACAAACTGTCCTGATTTGAATAAATAGTGCTCTGTACTCCTATTAGAAAGGGAAGAGAATATGAACAGTGAATTTACACAGGAGCATCTAGACGTATTCAGTTCCGCTTACCTCTTCCGGGATCTGGAACCTGAAGAACTCGACTTGTTTGTCAGCAGCACCCAGTATGCAGACCATGTACCCAACAGTGTGATCATCAAGGAAGATGACCAGGGTGAATACCTCTACCTGATCCTGTCCGGCAAAGTCCGTGTCACAAAAAGAACCTACGAGGGGATCGAACAGATACTTGGAATTCTGGAAACAGGTGATTTCTTCGGTGAGATGGTCCTTCTCGACCGCAGGAGCAGAAGCGCCTCCGTATACGCACACACAAGGGTGGAACTGGCCAGAATTCAGCACTCCAAGGTGGCCTCCATACTGAACGATAATCCCAGGATAGGCCTTAAAGTGCTTCGAGCTTTCTCAGAGGTTATTTCCCTTCGGCTGCGTAATGCCAACGATAAACTGAGGTCATTGCCCTTCATCGAAAGAACCTTCTGAATGGGTGAGGACACCGAAGAACTTCTATCGAAAGCGAAGGAAGCAGTTTCGAGCTGTTACTGTCCGTATTCAGGGTTTCATGTAACCGCGGTTATCGAGGACGAAGAAGGTGCACTGCATTGCGGAGTAAACGTCGAGAATTCCTCCTACGGACTTACCATCTGTGCCGAGCGAGCAGCGGTTTTCTCAGCAGTTTCGTGCGGGCAGAAGAAGTTCAGAAGAATACTGATTTACTCACCTGACGGTGATCCTCTTCCCTGCGGAGCCTGCAGGCAGGTTCTTGCCGAGTTCTGTGATGATGATTTCCCGGTGATACTGGCGACTCCAGGCACTATCAGATCCTACAGTCTGGTTGAATTACTTCCTCACGCATTCAGAACATTATGACCGGATCTATCACCGGAAACTAAAAGGCGGGATTCCCGGAATCTTTTCCGTTTCATTGACATCGATCAAACAGCTCTGTTATCATATTGGTTATTATTGTGTGGTGTTTTGTTATCAGTTCATATATTGTTGCTATAGAACTGGATACTATGCCTGTACAATTTTTGATACACTGTCAACATGTGGGTGTTAGACCGGTGTGAATTCACAGGTTTTCTGATATCCCTGGGCAATCGCACCGAATGGGGAGTACAAATATGCGCATATTAATGGTCAAAGGATCCTCATTCAACAGGGAGGTTCCTCAGTATTCATATCCTCTTGGATTGATGTACATTGCTTCTTATCTTCGGATGAACCAGCCGGGTCATTAAATAGAGCTTCTCGATCTTCGCTGTCACAGACACCCATATGACATGCTGGATAAACGACTGCAGTCGATGAATCCGCAGGTAGTAGCAATCTCTGCGCTTACATGCGAAGCGGAGAGCCTCCACAGAATTGCAGCCATTGTCAAAGAAAGAAACCCAGAAACAGTTGTCATGGTCGGGGGACCGCATATCTCCGCATGCACGAATGATGTAGCCGAAGACCTGAACATAGATGTACTGGCTATTGGAGAGGGCGAGAGTACTTTTTCGGAACTCATCAGCAGAATATCCAGCGGTAAAAGTATTGAGGGGATTCCGGGTATAGCTTCTCGAGTGGATGGGAATATGGAATGGGGAACACCCGGTGAGCTTATATCCGATCTGGATACAATTCCATTTCCAGCCTGGGATCTTGTGGATATTAATAAGTACGCTCATCTTGGGCGAGCCGGTAATGTCAAACGAGGCAAGTACCTGCCGCTTTTCACATCAAGAGGATGTCCCTACAGGTGTTACTACTGCCACAACCTTTTCGGTAAGAAATTCCGTTACAGATCTGCGGATAACGTAGTTGAGGAAATAAAGCAGATCGTCGAAACATTCGGAATTACCGATATCGAGATTTACGACGATATCTTCAATCTTGACCTTGATCGGGCCAAATCCATCTGCAATCAGTTGATTGAACTCAACCTCGGATTATCTCTTTCATTTCCAAATGGCGTCAGAGCTGACCAGCTGGATCGTGAACTGGTGAACCTTCTTGCCGAAGTCGGAACGACAAACCTCGCAGTTGCAGTCGAAACAGCATCCCCGGATCTTCAGAAAGTAATCGGAAAGAACCTGAATCTTGAAAATGTAAGAAAAGCAATTACCTGGGCTGACGAGGCCGGAATCGTTACGAACGGCTATTTCATGCTGGGATTTCCTGGTGAAACAGCCGATCAGATACGTCAAACCATTGCCTACGCTGAGACTACCGATCTCTTCTTCGCAAGCTTTTTCATTGTAACACCTTATCCCGGAACACCACTCTGGGATCAGACAATGTCAACAGTCGATTCTTCTTCTCTGGATTTCAGAGCCTATAATTACCTCTCAGGCTACTTCAATCTTGCTGAAATGAGCGGTGACGAACTGCGTTTACTGCAGAAGGAAGCGTACAGACGGTTCTACTCGAAGAAAAGATGGAAGATTCTCAAATCTATTCCAAGGCTTCGTATTGACTTTCGCAACGCTGCATGGTTATGGCTGGGGCGTATGAGAGACAAAGCCAGATTCAGAGTGCACGATAACGAAGTTCAAATGCAGAATGCAGATGACTAGTATCAGCTCTATATCTGTAAGCTGCCCGGATCAGAGGTCTTTCTGCTTGATCGATTAGTCAGCCTGAAATTCCTGTTCAGCATTTTCCATGCAGTTGTTCTAAATGCATTCTGAATAAGAAATTCCCCTATTTCCCTCGTCTTCACCCAATGACTGGGTTTAATGGGCACATAATCGGAAAGATCCTCATATGTCCTGTTGAGCAGACGTTCCTCGATCAGGCAGTCGTTATCGTCGTACAAATCCTTTTCCTGCTCTTCAAGGTATCGGCAATAGGGTTCTGAACTGGCGTAAACCGGGAAGTACTGGTAAAAAGTTTTCCGGTTCTTTCTGAAGAAATGCCGTTGACCCTCTATGATAAGTTTCTGCAATTGGCTGGGTCTGATCTGTTTCGGGAAGAATACAACGAAATGGCCTGTGAATAGTCTCCAGTCCCGGTGGATGAAACGGTGATCCGGGATGATCTGCGGAATGCCGATTGTCTTTTCCTTGCCGGGTATGTCGTACAACGCACTGAACCCAACAGTGTATAATCTGCTCTGCAGGGAGAAAGAGACGGTTTTTGTCAGACTTTCTTCGGTATCGGTGTCTGCACCGAAAATAAACAGACCGTGAATATTGAGGTCTCGCTCATGAAGCAGGCGGACATCGGATTCGAACTCGCTCTGTGTCTGACCTTTTGAGAACTGCGACAGTGTGGCGTCATTGGTGGACTCGAAACCCATTCCTATGTAGACATTGTCTATTCGGTTTAATGCATCGAGCAGTTTCGGTTTCCTGACCAGTTCCACGCGGCTGAAGATGTAAATTGTGAGATGTCCATCGTACCTGTCAATAAGATGTTCCAGGATGGAGAGCGCATGTTCTGTATTATGAGTGAAGTCATTATCAACAAAGAATACCGTACGTGATCCGAGATAATCGAATGCTCGATCTATTTCACTGAGCACTACTTCCACAGGTCTTTCCCGGTACTGAGAACCAAGTTCATATTTCACCATGCAGAATTTGCATTTGTGTACACAGCCCCTTGAGGACTGCGCGACAGGAAGGCTGATCCTTGGTATCTGCCTGCGGCTGATTATTTCCCAGAGAAATCGACCTGGTCGATTTTTTGGATAACCATCTATAATGGAAATGTCCACCGGATGGCTGAGATCACTCATAAACTCATGATCAGGGTTGTGATGGTATACTCCTCCATCATCCCGGTAGCTGATTCCCTTTACATCAATTGTATCTTTCTCGTTTTCAAGGGCATCCAGCAAGTCCAGAATTGCAGCTTCACCCTCGTTTCTGACCACGAAATCACAATGATTCAAGCAATCCTCGGGAGCAACTGTCGCGTGACAGCCGCCGAATATAATTGTGGCCTTAGAACTAGCTCTTACCAGGTCCGCCTGCTTGTATCCACGGTAAGCACAGAATGTCATAAGAGAAAAGCAGACATAATCACAGGAATAAACATAATCCCAGTCGATAACGCTTCCGGAGTGCTCACAATAATGACGGATCTCATAACCGGCATCCTTAAGCGACTGCGCAACAGCTACACTGCCATACCTCGGCATCCATGCCTTATATGCAGAAACCTGAACCGGAATATCGTCTTCTATCGGTGTAATAAGAGCTATGCTGACACGTTTTTCAGTATTCATATATAACCTCTCTTTTCAGCGTAGCATGATACTTTGAGCGGGCTGAAACGTCAAGCATATTAGTAAGCTGCTGAGTATTTTCTTTCGCTGAGGACTGATCGGAGAATAGTATGGATGATCAGGAGGAGATGGTATGTCCGACTGCCCGCAAGCTCGTATATTCGCAGTAGTTGACGGTAATCCATAAAGATTCAAACACAGATCTGTTATTTACTTTACTTTTTTCAAGGGAGACGGATTGAGATGCGAAATGTTATCTGGTTGATCATCGGTCTCATTCTGTTAGCTGTTTTTGCAGCCTATTCTCTTTCCGGTCACAGGATAGATGGCCCGCTCGATAAAATAATCCAGCTTCTTGTTCTTTTCCCGGCCTTTGTCTGTATTGCATGGTCAGTGTCGAAGTGGATCAAACAGGATCTGGCGTTTTGGGCATCCCGTCTTCTGGACGGAATAAGAGTTGGTACATTTCTTCTGCTTTCATCACTATTCGTTCTTCTATTCACAACATGGATGGCATTTTCTCCACTCGAGGGAACAGCGAAAGGTGGAGACGAGGCTGCACACCTCTTCCAGGCGAAGATATTTGCAGCAGGTCAGCTATCAGCCCCCGCTCCCTCCATATCCGATCCGGAGAGATTCTTTCCATGCAGGCATCTGATACTGGAAAGAGGGATGTGGTTCTGTCAGTACCCTCCCATTCATTCAATCTTAATGGTACCCTTTGTCTGGATTGATCATACCGCCCTTCTAGGACCGCTGGAAGGAGTGTTATCCCTTATCGGTCTATTTCTGCTGATCCGATTATGGACCAATGATAAAATGGCAAAGTTGACCTCCATACTGCTTCTGCTTTCCCCCTTCTTTCTCCTGATGACAGCAACCCATATGGCGCACAACTCAAACTTGATGCTTGTTACTTGGAGCCTGTATTTCCTCAGCATATTCTGGAAATCTGATCGCTACATCTGCACCATTGTGTCCGGTTTCCTTCTCGGTCTGGCCCTGATAACGAAACCATATCCAATTGTCGTATGGGGAATCTTCCTCTTAATCGTACTTGCATCGCGAGGACGAAAGGGATTCAAAGCTCTGCTGGGTCTTACTCTGGGTTCCCTGCTTCCTGTTGCGGGATTCCTGGCACTGAACTGGTACTACACCGGAAACCCGCTGAAAACACCGTACCAGCTCGCCAGAGCTGGTAGACTGATCGGCTTCGGACCGGACAAGGCATGGTTCCCTGTGTACGGAGACTGCGATCACACGGTATGGAGGGGGATCAAGAACGGGGTCAGACAGATTGCTTCCGGTGCTACAACTCTCTTCGGCTGGCCTCTATTATCTCTGATCCCTCTCGTCATGTCGATCGGGCTGATGCGAAAGGATAAAAGGATTCTCTGGTTGTTCCTGCCATTACCCGCCATGTTCATTCTGCTGCTCCCGCATGCCTGGCCTGCAGTGATATACGGACCAAGGCACTACTATACTTTCCTCCCGATAATCCTTTTGCTCTCTGTTCTGGGGCTGAAATTCATTCTAAGCTCAGCAAGGGCACGCTGGGGAGAACGTGGAGGAAGCTTCTTCTTTCTGCTTCTGGCAGGTCTGTTCGGAATCACTGTCTTTCTCTATCTCCCTGAGGAAATCATATTTAAGTCAGGCCCATGGCTGACAATTGACGGAAAACCCTGGGAACTTGCTCAGGAAACTATCGAAGGTCAATCTGTGGTATTCATGGAGGCTTCTGATCGAGGTTATCCGAACATTCTCAGCGGTATGAATTACAATTCACCATTCCTCGATAATGAAATCATATTCTGCGCGCATCAAACAGCTGAAGAGGATCAGGAATTCATGGCAGCTTTCCCGGGTAGAGAATACTATCTTTACTTTGTTGATGAAACAGGATCTCATTTTATGGAACCCTGGAATCTTGAACTTGCAGAAGAGTTACTTCCCTCAAGAGTCGTACACCCCGATCCCACTGCCGGACGAGATACAGAGTAAAAGCAAGGTCGGACTTACCTATTTCGACTTATTACTAGTATATATTGAATAGTAATGTTTATTTGTCTTCAATTGAGGTCATGGAAAGGGATATACGGCTTCTCTTAATGTCCACCTCAAGAACCCTCACTATTAGATTTTCACCTGCAGAGACTATATCCGCGGGATTTCTGACGAATTTATCCGCCATCTGACTTATGTGAACAAGCCCATCCTGGTGTACCCCCACATCTACGAAAGCACCGAAATTTGTAACATTTGTCACTATGCCGGGAAGTATCATACCTTCTTCAAGATCTTTAATATCATGTACATCAGCAAAACTGAAAACCTGGAAGGATTTTCTGGGGTCTCTGCCTGGCTTGTCAAGTTCCTTCATAATATCACGAAGAGTTGGAAGACCGGTTTTCCCATCTACATAATCTTTCAGATCAATCGATTCCCGTGCATTCTCCGACCGCATAAGTTCAGAAACGATCATTCCTTTTGATCCGGCCATCCGTTCCACCACAGAATAGCTTTCAGGATGAACACCGCTTGCGTCCAGCGGATTCTGCCCGTTTCTGATTCTGAGAAAACCAGCGGACTGTTCGAACGCAACCGGGCCGAGACCTGCAACCTCAAGCAGCTGCTGACGATTGAGGAATGAACCGTTCTTTTCACTCCATCTAACGATATTCCTTGAAACCCGTTCAGTAAGACCGGATACGTAGGACAGAAGCTGGGGACTTGCTGTGTTGAGATCGACTCCAACACTGTTCACACAACTCTCAACTGTATCATCAAGAGCCTTCCTGAGTTTTTTACTATCCACATCGTGCTGATACTGACCGACACCGATAGATTTTGGATCGATCTTGACAAGTTCCGCCAGGGGATCCTGAAGCCTTCTTCCAATCGAGATAGCTCCCCGGACGGTAAGATCAAAGTCGGGAAATTCTTCCCGCGCAGCGGAGGAAGCAGAATAGACGGATGCCCCGCTCTCATTCACCGGGATGACCTTAACATCCTCCCGCAGGCCTGTCTCTCCCAGGAATGCTTCGGTTTCCCTTCCTGCAGTACCGTTTCCCACTGCAATGAACTCCTGTCCGAATTTCTCTATCAGTCCGATTACGGTTTTCATAGCCTCTGATTTCTTAGTTTCGGACATGAATGGAAAAATCGTCGTATTGTGCTGAACCGTGCCCTGTGAACTAAGACATACAAGCTTACATCCTGTTCTGAAACCCGGATCAATTGCCAGAACACCTTTCGGACCCAGCGGTGGTGCGAGCAGAAGTTCTCTCAGATTGGAAGCGAATACCCTTATAGCCTCATCATCGGCGGCTTGCTTACTTCTCAAACGGGTCTCCGTCTCCATTGATGGAGCAAGAAGTCTGCGAAAACCATCCAGTGCAGCTTCAGATATCACTTCCCCTTCCGAATTATCAGGATTCAGACATGCCGCTGAAAGAAGAATATCCAGTGCTCTCTCGAGTTCAACGGTTATCCTCAGGGAGAGGGTTTTCTTCTCTTCTCCCCTGCGCATTGCCAGAACCCTGTGAGATGGAGCAGCGCGGACAGATTCATTCCACTCGAAATAATCCCTGAATTTTGATCCTTCCTGTTCCATTCCAGGAATCACCCGGCATTCATAACTGCCGGTATCCCAGTAAAGCCTTCGCATGGGATCTCTTATCTCAGCGTCATGTGCCAGGTCTTCCGCAATAATATCCCTGGCTCCGGAGACAGCGTCTTCTGCAGTATCAACACATTTATCCGAATCCAGGTAATCGAGGGCATACAGAAAAGGATCGTCACCCTTCTGAAGCATAATTCTCTGCGCCAGTGGTTCCAGTCCTTTTTCCCGCGCTTTTGTTGCTCTGGTCCTTCTTCTTGGGCGGAAAGGAAGATAGATATCCTCAAGAGAGGTAATAGTACATGCAGAACCGATTTTGTCACTTAAATCGGCTGTCAGAAGCTCCCGCTCATCCAGTGATCGCAGTATGACGTTTCGTCTCTCATCAAGCTTTTCCAGCTGTTCCAGTCTGTCCCGGACAACCATGACGAAAACTTCATCCATGCTCCCGGTTGCTTCTTTTCTATACCTTGCGATAAAGGGTATAGTCGCTCCGTCTGCCAGAAGGGATGCGACGGCGGCAATGTGCATCCTGTTCAGTTTTGTTTCAGAGGATATCTTCTCAAAATGAATGCTCTGCATATCTACTCTTTCAGAACTGTCTGTATTCTGAATCATCTGACTGGAAATCTATCCCAGGGAGCCTGTCCGATAATGTGCATTGAGCAGAAGTGCCTGCAGCTTAGATAGAATACTCGCAGATTTGAGGATAATACTGGAAGTATTTGACGAGAATATGCGGGGATTATAGCCAGCTGAGTGGGTTTTATGCCAATGCTTCATTGTCGGTCAGGCTCCTAGATCTTCAAGCGCCTTACTTAGCGCATCACGAACCTGAACCATCACTTCGGGAACCAGTGTAAGCCCCTTGCGGGTTGGCTTCCAGTCTCCCTTATCGTCCATATAGTAAATCCTGACGCCTACGTACTGATTCCCCTTGAATTCGGAGAGCTCGACTCTGATCAGATCCTCTCCTTTTTCTATGTCCTTGATCATCTTCTCCACAGTTCCTCCATTCAATAATGTGATAATCCACTTATTCTGGTTGAATCGGAAGTCTAATGAAAAGAGCAGGTGAAATGCAAGCCCTGTGCAGGGCTGTAGATTATCATAAGATTCGCTGCAGGTCAAATGTAAAGTCAATTTATGATCTGATAAATATCCGGAAAGGAGGTGGTGTTATCAGCCGCACTCCGAGTAACCGCAATTGAGAGCACAGGCCACACAGCCTGATTCGTATTTAAGAGGTCCTCCGCACATAGGACATGCTCCAGCAAGGTTTTCAACAACCTCTTCATCGCTCAGACCATCATCAGTTATATGGTCATTTTCCTCTTCCTGTACTGGTTCTATGGACTGAATGGTATACGTATTATTCATGGGTGATACATGCATTTTTTCATCGATATACCATTCAATTGTCTGCCCGATAGCATCAGCACATGAAAGAATCCTGTTGCCGCCCTGCCAGACGATCCTATGGCAGCTTATTCCCTTGAGCTCCTTCACTATCGCCTGTGGTCTGATGCCTGATCTCAAGGCAAGTGAAACCAGTCTGCTTATTGCTTCAGACTGGCTGGCGGCACATCCGCCGGCTTTTCCCATCTGAGAAAACAGCTCAACCGGACCATTTTCATCCATATTAATAGTTATATAAAGTTTGCCGCAACCGGTTCTGATTCTTCTTGTTATCCCTGAAGTTACGTCCCCCCTGTCACGTGGACCTATGGGAACTGATGGCAACGCAATATCATCGGCCTTTTCTGCTTCCTTTGATTTCGCAAGGTTAAGAACCTGTTTATCCCTGCTCTTATCCCGGTAGACTGTAATACCTTTGCACCCAAGCCTGCGTGAAAGTTTGAAAACCTCAGCTACACTTTTGCGCGAAGCCTTCTCGGGAAGATTCACTGTTTTTGAAACAGCGTTATCAGTGTATTTCTGGAAAGCGGCCTGCATTCTTACGTGGTATGCCGGAGAGATATCATGTGAAGTGACGAATAACCTCTGAATATCCCTGGGAATCTCCAGAATTCCCTGGCAGGTCCCCTTTTCAGCAATATGCGCAAATACTTCATTTGAAAAGAAGTTCTGTTCCCTGGCAATTCTTCCGAATTCGGGTACTATCTCATGCAGTTCATCATCCTCGTCAAGAAGATTGCTTCTGGTGAAAACCAGAGCAAACACGGGTTCAATACCGCCCGAACAGCCTGCAAGGATACTGATCGAACCGGTTGGAGCTATTGTAGTGATGGTTGCGTTACGAAGCGGCTGCATATGTTTGTTATCGTATACACTTCCCTTGAAATTCGGAAACGGCCCTCTTTCCCTGGCCAGTTCAATACTTGTTTTTCTTCCCTTTTCCGCAACGAAACTCATGAGTTCTTCTGCGAACAGCAGTGCTTCTTCGGAATCGTACGGTATTCCAAGTTTGAAAAGAAGATCGGCAAAGCCCATAATACCAAGGCCGATTTTCCTGTTACCTGCCACCATTTCAGCAATCTCCGGAAGAGGGTACCTATTGATCTCAATAACATCGTCCAGAAATCTTACAGCAGTATTCACGGTTACTTCAAGTCTGTTCCAGTTCATGCGGAATTTGCCGCTATCGCTCCTGTCTGTCATAACAGAGACATTAACAGAGCCGAGATTACAAGCTTCATACGGAAGCAACGGTTGCTCTCCACATGGATTTGTCGCTTCGATTTGGGCAATATGCGGGGTAGGGTTCGCGTCGTTCATGCGGTCAATGAAGATCAAACCTGGTTCCCCTGAATTCCAGGCGGAATCAACAATGGCATCGAATACTTCATTTGCATCCTTTGAACCGACTATCTCACCGTTTCTGGGGTTTACAATACTGTACTTTGATCCCCTTTCGACTGCATCCATGAATTCATCGGTAGCCGCAACAGAGAGATTGAAGTTATTCAGCTTATCCATATTACGTTTCACATTTATGAATTCGTCGATATCCGGATGATCCACCCTGAGTACCGCCATATTCGCCCCCCGGCGTACTCCCCCCTGCTTGACGGTTTCGGTGGCCTGATCAAAGACATTCATAAAGGAAATCGGACCGCTGGAAACACCCTTTGTTGACATTACCGTGTCGTTCTCGGGACGTATCTTCGAGAATGAGAACCCTGTTCCCCCGCCGCTTTTGTGAATCAGAGCAGTATTCTTAACAGCAGAAAATATGCTATCCATACTGTCTTCTACAGGAAGAACAAAGCACGCTGAAAGCTGGCCGAGTTCACGCCCGGCGTTCATAAGTGTTGGTGAATTGGGAAAAAATTCCTTCTTTGCGATCATGTTATAGAATGCTATCGTCATCTGCTGGACATCATTCCCGAACTTCTCCTCTGCCGATGCAACTGCTTCAGCAACACGAAGAAGCATATCCGCGGGTTTCTCAAGGATTTCCCCGGAGGCTGATCTTTTCAGGTAACGTTTTCTCAGAACAGTGTGCGCATTAGCTGTGAACTCAGGTTCGATCAAACCCTTGAAATCCGATGAAGGGCATTCTCCCTCGACAACCTGTTCCTTGCTGTCCGTTTGTGAGAATAAATCACTTTGCAGATGGAACTCTGCCAACTATACCCTCCTGCCCCTATGAATTCGGGGTATTTCAACACAGATATTTCAAAAATCAGTGATCAATCTGCATTTCTTAAACTACATTCCCGTTTTCAGTAAAAAAGGGATTTAAACTGCCATGTAAATCCAGATCGAATACACAAGATAAAATCCTGTCTACAGGGGTAGACTATCAATATTTTGTGCCTTTGGCAAGGGGTCACTACTACAGGTTGTGCTGGATGGTAACCTATTGGCATGTGTATGCTTCGTTTGCTAGTTTACTACCAACGGAAATCATATATTGGGAGTAATATGAAAAGCAAGCGGAGAAAGATTTTTGAGAAGGAAGTTCTCTGTCACCTTGACAGGCTCTACGGATATGCGATGCATCTCTGTAAGAACGGTGAAGATGCATCAGACCTTGTTCAGGATACTTATCTGAATGCGCTTAAATCTGAGAAGCAGTACTCTATAGGAACAAATGCCGGCGCATGGTTGTTTACGATAATGCGAAATACGTTTCTGAATAAAATCAGAAAGATGAGCAGGAAACCTGCTGGCATGGCTGGGGAATGGATAGAACAGATGACCAGGGAAGATATTTCGGAGTTGAGAAAGCACGGTCCCGACCCGAGTGTCAAATGTCTTGATAATCTTCTGAAAGAAGATATAGCCAGGGCTATCGAAAATCTTCCCGATGAGTTCAGGGATACCGTGATACTCTGCGACGTACAGGGGTTTTCCTATGCGGATATCGCAACTATCCTTGATATTCCGATTGGCACAGTAAGGTCGAGAATACACAGAGGCAGGTTAATACTGCGTAATCTACTTGCCGATTGGAAAAACGTAGCTATGGGGGGAAGTTAATATGACCTGTGAGGATGCTCATTTAAGTATGCACGATTACATATCTGGAGAGCTTGCTGCAGAACATTATAAACCTCTTATGGATCATATGGATGAATGCATGAATTGCCAGGAGTTTTTCAGACAGACTGCACACATTCAGACAACCATGAGGGATTTCATGCTGTACGAAGCTCCATCCGAGCTGCAGACCGCGGTTTCAAGCATACTGGCAAATGCATGATTCCCCGGAGACCGTATTCGACAGTGAACCGGGTATTACCGCAGATAATAGTGTTTCTGCTTCTTGCATCAGTGCTTCTGCTTTTCAGGAAACCTGCGACCACATTCACAAACCGAGAAGATATAGCCGTTCATGCATCGGTGCTTTCTTTATCCGATTCTGCCTGGCCCGGCAACTGGTGGATCTGGGACGCGGTTGAACCTCCTATGCCCGGCTGTGTAGCCTTCGGGGTGCATGATTTATACCCTTTTCGACTTATTACAGCGAGAGATGTTGAAACAGGCGATGTTCTCGTCAGGATTATTTCACCCTTGAGCATTCCGTCAGATGCGAGTGCAGTGAACCACCTTCGTTTCACATCTTTCGTGCGGGATTCCGAAGCCTTAGTTCTATTGCATCAGCAAAACTCCGAATCATGGCCTGTCAACCTGTTTTCTATTATTACTGATGGCTGATTTCCAAAGATCTATGCAGTTTATTATGAAGTTGATTGTTCATGAACGGAAAGATGATATCACAATGAAAAAAATAATTGTTCTGATTCTGGTTGCTCTTATTCCCTTCTGCGGCTGCGATGAGAGAACGGATGAAGTTGAATCGGGCGATATCGACTCAACGTCCACAGGTCCTCTTACTGTGCAGCTGCCCGGTATTCTGATTGCTCCCACAGGGGATACTGTACAGGCTCTTCCGGAAACTGATGTGATCTTCTATTACTGGCTTCCTCTCGGTAAATATGCAGATATGCAGGATGATCTACGTTTTCTGGCTGCACTTGATACCCTCTATCTTGTACTGCCGCTGCAGCCGGACCATGAATCACGCAACCATGCTCAGCGGGTAGTGAACAATATGGAGATATCTTTGCCGGTTTTCCTGGCTGATTCGGCCGTTATGGAGGTGATAGATACCAGTATTCTGCCATCCTGCCTAATTATGACCTCAAACGGTGAAGTGTTCTCAGAAAGTGGTTTTGGAGCACCTTCAAGGCTTCTGGTTCAAATCCAGAGTGGAGAATGATGGACAGATTCTTTCTGAGTGATATCCACCTCTTTCCAGAACCTGAGTTCCATCCAGGCCGGGAAAGATTCATTTCTTTTCTGGATTACCTCCATGATTCCTTCGATCCCGGTGAACTCTGGATACTGGGTGATCTCTTCGATTTCTGGTTCGAATACAGAAGTGTTGTACCATCCGGATACGAAAGATGCATCTCCTCGATCAGGAAACTGACGGACAGCGGCTGGGCGTTTCACTTCATTCCCGGAAATCATGATTTCTGGGTCGGAAGACATTTCGTTGAAGCAACCGGAGCCACTATTCATTTCGGTGATTATCTGATACTGGATCTGGCTGGAAAGAAGGTGCTTCTTTCTCATGGAGACGGGCTTGGATCGGGTGATATTGGTTACAAGCTTATGAAACCGGTCCTGAGATCGGCAATAAGCAGGTTTCTGTTCAGTCTTCTGCATCCGGATCTGGGCACTTTTCTGGCAAGGTACTTTTCAGATACCAGTAAGAGAATCCTCAGGCGTGACCTTGATCGGATACCATCTGGAATGCAGAAATGGATCAATGAAAAATTCGATGAGGGTGTTTATATCATCATAACAGGTCATACACACCTGGACACTCTTATCAGGACCGATGAAAATATATATGTTTCTCTTGGAGACTGGCTGACGAGATTCACCTACTTCCATATGGGAGATGGTGCGGAAGTACCTGAACTTCTTGAATATTCCTGTAACAATCCCGAATGCTCGGAACAATTGAAGGAGCGGTGATAAACTTGGTTTCGGAAAAAACCGGCAGTAACCCGGATATTTCAATCGTAATCCCGGCGTTCAACGAAGAAGAAAGTATATCCGAGCTTGCACAGGAGATCGATGAGTGCATGCAGGGAGTACTGTATGAGATCATAGTAATCGATGACGGCAGCACGGATGGAACCTGGGACCGTATCGTTGAGCTCTCGTCCCGGTTCCCACTGAAGGGACTCAAACTGAACAACAACCAGGGAAAAGCTGCAGCTCTTGCAGCTGGTTTCACGGAATCATCGGGCGGATATGTGGTGACGATGGATGCCGATCTTCAGGATGATCCATCTGAAATACTCGATATGATCAGAGTGATGGAGGAGAAGAACTACGATCTCGTAAGCGGCTGGAAGAAGAACCGGAAGGATCCTGCCGGCAAGACCCTTCCTTCGAAACTGTTCAATCTTGCAGTGAAACTCACAACGGGCGTAAAACTCCATGACTTCAACTGTGGATTAAAAGCTTACAGAAGCAGTGTGGTCAGAAATCTGGAGCTGTACGGGGAAATGCATCGATATACTCCCGTGCTTGCAGCACAACAGGGCTTCTCAGTAGGAGAAAAAGTGGTACACCACCGGCCCAGGAAATATGGGAAAACGAAATATGGAATGGCCCGCTTTTTCCGGGGGTTCTCGGACCTCCTGACAGTTCTTTTCCTTCACAGGTATTCCTACAGACCACTGCATTTCTTCGGGGCTATAGGAACCCTTCTCACACTAGCCGGATTCGGAATCTCCGTATACATGACAGTGCTATGGTTCGGAGGAGAACCAATAGGCAGAAGACCTCTGCTTCTACTCGGCGTGCTCCTTCTGGTGGTCGGGTTCCAGTTCATATCCCTCGGACTCCTGGGAGAAATGCTGCTCAAGCTATCCGGCAGGAAATCATTCGTAATATTGGAGAGAGCCGATTCCAACAGCGAGAAGAAATGAAAGTAGCCTTTGTCGGTCCCTTCCCCCCCTTCAGAGGGGGAATAGCCCAGTTCACAGCAAAGCTATACGAAACACTTACCGAATACTATCCGGAGCATACCTTCGTCCCGGTTTCCTTCAGCAGGCTTTATCCATCTTTTCTTTTTCCCGGTACCTCACAGATGGAGCCACCTGGATATGATCCGGATACGGAGATCAACAGATTGCTTGATTCATGCAATCCGGTTAAATGGCGTTCAGCAAAACGCTTCTTCAGGAAAAGCTCTTTCGACTGGATAATTGTTCAATGGTGGCATCCATTCTTCACCCCGGCACTTCTGAATTCAATACCGCAAGACATCAGGGCTGCCGCTATCTGCCATAATGTTCTCCCTCATGAAAGCTTTCTCCTGAGTCGCGTGCTTACCTCAAGATTCATCAAGCGAATGAATCTGCTGGTAACCCACAGCGCTTCTGATATGAATGTAATTGAATCCCTGATTGGAAAATCAGATACGCTCGGGCTTTATCTTCCCCTGTACGACCAGTACCTCAACAACGAGCTGGACAGAAGCAGCGCCAGGCAGAAGCTGGGATACGATGCAGATGCACAGATTGTTCTTTTCTTCGGCCTGATAAGGCCGTACAAAGGTCTTATTGACCTGATTGAAGCTGTGAAACTCCTTCCCCGACAGATTTCTCTTCTTATCGTGGGGGAATGCTATTCAGACAGTTCGGAAATACGGAAGGCCATCACCGCAGAGGAGATTTCCGGTCGAATCAGATGGATAGATGAGTTCGTTCCGGATAACCAGGTTGCAAAGTACTTTCTGGCTTCCGATGTAGTTGCACTTCCTTACAGACATGCAACACAGAGTGCAGTTGCACAGATAGCACTCGCCTTTGAGAGAGTTCTTATTCTGACTGACACAGGAGGGCTTTCCGAGCTTGTTGAAAAGGGGAGCACCGGCTTTCTTGCGGAACCCTGTTCACCCACGAGCATTTCGAGAGCCATTCTATCTGGAATCGAGTTATCTACCGATCCAAATATCAGTGTCAGGATCGACAATAAAGCCTCCAAATTCAGCTGGACAGAATATGCCAAAAGACTTATGGACAAATTGAAATGAGAGTATTTGTTACGGGCGCAGGAGGATTCATCGGCTCATCAATTCTGAATCATCTTCTCAATTGCGGTCATACTGCCGCGGGGCACAATAGATCAGAAGAGGGAAACTTAGTCGAATCCTCACTCCCTGCTGATGTGGATGTGATTGTCAATGCGGCTGGAAAGCTGGGTATTCCAGGTGTGGATACCGAAGAATTAACTGCTTCGAATTCGGAACTTCCTGCTGTTCTGGCGGATTTCTGCGATGAACACCAGATCCATTTGATCCATTTAAGCACTCCCGGAGTCATCGGGCTTCATTCAGATGTTAAGGAGGATGCGCCATACGATCCGTGGGGTATATATGAGAAGACAAAGATGGAGGGTGAAATTTCCTTGCGTAAACATCCTCTGAGCCGGAATAACATGATTACCATCCTTCGGCCCGATTTTGTTTACGGACCCGGTGATATGCACAAACTCGAACTCTTCAACCAGGTTGGGAAAGGTTGGTTTCCTGTAATTGGTTTTGAGGGTGCCAGTATTCGCCCAACATACTGCGTGGATGTATGCAGGGCTGTTGAAGCCTCGCTTCCCGGCGGCTGTCTGGGCGGAGGGCTTTTCAATATCGGAGGCCCTGAGGTTCTCAAATTCAGGGATTTCATATTGAAGACAGCGTCAGCAATGAGTGTCAAGCTTACAATACTGCCGATTCCCAGACTTTTCTTCTACCTTGCTCTGAAACTTGGTCCACTATGCCCAAAAGCACTCTCTGAGAGTAAATACAAGCTTTTTGGAACCGATCATTCTGTTTCCATATCCAGAGCCGAAATGGCAGGTTTCTACCCGGAATGGGATCTGAAAAAAGGCATGGAGAAAACTGTATCATGGTATCGGAAAAACGGAATTCTACATTAATGAATATTACAGGAATGAGAACCCGGGTGAAGTGGTTGTTCAGAACAGGTGCATTACTTCTCCTTGCAGCCGCCGTATGGATCATCAGTATTAATGCTGAGAAATGGTTTGAGCAGATCGACATGTTCAGCTGGCAACTCGATTGGTTTCTTATCTGCACCTCGGCCATACTTCTTGGATTATCCTACTTTGTCATCCCGGCAGGCTGGATACTGCTTTCACATGCCGCAGGCAGTCAAATTGGATCGAAGGAACTCCGGGCTGCCTGGTTCATGTCTCAGTTAGGCAGGTATATCCCGGGAAAAATATGGCTGTTCGCAAGCAGGGCTGCCTTTCTGAAATCCCATGGCCTGACAGGATACAGAGCTACGAGTGTTCCATTCCTTGAACTTCTCTACACAGCAGCTGGAGCAGGCCTTACTGCTTTGATACCTCTAGCCTTCTCCAGCAGCGCGATCGTTTCACATTCTGGTCTGAAGTATGCGCTGTGGGCAGCGGGTATCTCACTTCTTATGATACCTTTTCTCACCCCCATCCAAAAATGGCTGTACAGGCTGAAATATGGACGTATTCCTGAGGAATTACCTTTACCGGGACTTGTCAGTTCTCTTAAGCTGCTTCTCTTCTATTCGGGCCTGTGGATGCTTCGTGGACTGGCACTTTTTCTCTGGCTGAAGGGCTTCGGTGTTTCAGATATCAGTTTCCTTCTCTGCTGTGCAGCTGCGCCGCTGTCATGGCTGGCTGGATACATTATTTTTCTGGTTCCCGGAGGAATCGGTGTCAGGGAGGCGACTGCCGTAGCTCTTGTATCTCCTGCAGGCGCTGCGGGTCCTGTACTGGCAGTCATAGTCGGACAGCGTTTAATTTTATCTGTAATAGAAGTTGTTTTTGCTCTTGTATCTACTGGAAAACTGAAGCTCTTCGGAGAGGGGAAGCCACTGTGATTTCATTCCCGAAAAGAACCGGATACCTCCTTTTCCTGATTCCTGCGGTGATCATAACGTATTCAACTGTATTTACATCCGGAAAACTGCCGGGCGGGGAGCTCAGTGATACGGAAAGCCAGGGATATCCTTTCTTCGCATACACTGCAGAATCTCTGCAGGAGGGCAGCCTTCCCCACTGGAATCCGTACGTATTCTGCGGTATCCCTTTCTATTCTTCATTCTCTGCACCTGTCTTCTATCCGGTTCGAGGTCTGCTTCTGCTGACTGCAGGTGTTGAGGGTATGATTCGTTTTCTCTTTCCCATTCAAATGCTCCTTGGAGGAATATTCGCGTGGCTATTTCTCGGATCAATCGGAGTAAGCAAATGGGGCAGAATAGCGGGTTCCCTCGCATACGCCGTGACAGCCTGGTCAAATACACTGTTCTACGCAGGACACGGCAGTAAGATAATCTGCTGGAGCTTTCTACCGCTTCTGCTCTATTCATGCGAAATGTGGATGCAGACAAGAAGGGGAAAATTCATCGCAATCGGCGGTGTAGCAATAGGTATGCAGACCCTTGCCAGCCATCCCCAGATGGTTCTGTATTCGGTGGGAGCCGCAATAATCTGGCTCGGTTTCCGGATATTCTCTAGCCGGGGGTCCAAATGGAAAAACCTTGGCAGCGCAACAATGGGAATAACGGTTATCCTGCTCCTTGCAGCAGCAATAGGAGCCGTTCAGCTCCTGCCTGGATACAATTTTTCGCACTATTCCACAAGAGGAGGTGATCTATCCCTCGATCAGGCTTCAAGCTATTCACTTCCTCCAGAGGAAACACTTACGATGATCTTTCCACACCTATTCGGTTACCGTCACGGATTTCCCGACAGCACAGTCTCTGGAGTTCCTCTGTATTTCGGAAGGCTCGGATTGCGGCTCAGCAGTGAATTCACAGGCGTCCTGGTCTTTCTGCTGGCTTTTGCTGCGTTCCTGGGTTTTTCGAAAAAATACAGATGGCCCCTGCTGGGCATCATGGTGACTGGGCTGCTTATATCATGGGGCGGTTATACACCTGTGTTCAAAGTGCTTTACAGTATCGTACCGTTCCTCCGTAAACTGAGGGCTCCCCATATGGCTGCATTTCTGACAACTTCCGCTATCGCACTGGCTGCAGGCCCCGGTTTCGATTCGATTTTCAGGAGTGATCGTTTTCCACGAAGAAAGTTTCTGATCGGAATTTCTGTTTTTGCGGGCATCTGCATATTGATCTTCCTGCTTGCCGATTCTGCATTGCCCGGTCTGCAATCCGGATGGTGGACCAGGGTGGGAAATCCTCAGGCTTCAGGATTCGCGTCCGTAGTAAACAGAAGAGTTGATATAGCTTCCCCTGACTTCCTGAAAGCTGCGGCTGCTGCTCTTATACTGGCAGGTTTCATTTATTCTAGAAACAGAGGAAAAGCAAGTATTGCAATACCCGGAGCAGCTCTTTCAATTCTGATAGCGGTGGAAGTGATACCGCTGGACAAAGATTTTCAATTCTATCTGAACGAAACAAGAGTTGATGCGCTCTTCATGCATGACAATGATCAAGCGATCATGACGGGATCAGGAAGACTTCTGCCTGGCGGCAACGAGTTCGTTCCTTTGCATATCCGATCGGTGAGCGGTTACCATGCAGCCAAAACCGCTGTCGCAGGCGACCTCCAGACCATGATATCATCAGGCGGAATCGCAGCTATCCGGCAGACTGCCTTTACAGTCCTCCAGACCCAGGACGGGTATCTCACCTATACGCAATTCAGAGACTATCTTATTGAACAGACATCCGCTTCAGATCCATCCTATGCTGATACACTTGAAGCTCTCCTTCCGGCAGAACCACTTCCAAGGGTATGGTTTGCTCAATCCTGGATAGAACTTTCAGAGAATCAATGTCTTAATCTCCTGTCAGGCGGCATCAATCCACGCGAGATCACGATCCTTTACGAAAGTCCAGAACTGCCTGAGGTACTCAACACCGATCAAGCGGAAGCCTCAATAGTTATTGACGAACCTCACAGGATTACAATCCAAACCGACAATCCCGAGGATGGCCTTCTCATACTCGCCGACACGTGGTATCCGAGGTGGAAGGTCTTCATAGATGGAGAGCCTGCTTCAATGATGCAGTCAAATCACTGGCAACGCGGAGTTATTGTGCCTTCGGGGCTGCATGAAGTAGAATACCTTTTCGATTCATCCGATGTAACAACCGGGCTTATTTTATCAATTGCGGGTTTACTGTCCGTATTTCTTATTATCGTATTTGATATTAAATCCGGAAAACTGAGAAAGAAAACAGCAGAATGACCAGAGACCGCAGAAGCCTGTTTCATATACTTTCCACCTGGGGTGGCGTTATTCTCCTGATTACGGCAATTCTTTATTTCATACTGGAACTCTGGCCAAAATGGCAACCCGCTCTTGTACGTTTCTGGGAGACTTCAAAGGAGAGCGCAAGCCTTCCCATGATTGCGCTTTCCTTTATCTCACTGATGCTTGGTTATTATTTCGCTCCAGCTCCCTGGCGAAAGATCCTTGATGCCCTGAAGGTCCCAAAAATCGATAAGGGTGAAGTCAGAAGGAACTGGTACATCACCCAGATGGGTCAGTACGTTCCTGGAAAACTCTGGATGGTCGTTGGAAGGCTGACTTTTCTCAAGGCAAATGGTGTTGGACCTGTAAAAGCTATAACAGCGTTCATTCTCGAGAACCTTTATTTGATGGTTGCTATGTCTATTATGGCCTTGTTAGGCCTCCCATTTCTTGGCCTGGCAAATGTGCCTCTTCCCGCTGTAATAGCCCTGTGGATTTCAGCCGGCCTGGGAATTATCATGCTGTTCGCGCCGAAAATTCAGAAAAAAATAACCCACAAACTGAGTCAACGATTTGGCACGGAGATAGACAGCCTTCCTCACATCTCACACAAGCATCAGGCAATTTTCATCGGATACCATCTGCTTTCATGGAGTCTTCGCAGCATGGCTCTTTATTTCTGGTTCCGAGGTTTCGGAGTAAAGCCGGATCAGCCCTTCGCAATGATAGCGATCTGCCTTCTGGCAGGACCGGTCTCATGGTTTATCGCGCTTGCCATGGTTTTCATACCAGGAGGTATCGGTATCAGGGAAGGTGTTCAGGGGCTTCTTCTATCAGGTTTTGTCAGGGGCGGAGTTGAAGTCGCCACTGTAATAGCACTTGGACAAAGGGTCATGCTGATGGTTGTGGAGGGTCTGTACGCCCTTCAGGCAATAGTGTACGGTTCGCTCCGCCGCAGATTCCCAAAATCCATGAACCATATAGAGCAGATTTTCCATCTGACCGGCAGTGTTATTAGAAGTAAGCTCGCAATGTACGGACTGGCCAAAGCGCCAAACCCTATTAATGTGACATACTCTGTAACAAGTAAATGCCAGTCAAAATGCAAAACATGCTTTATCTGGAAGCATGACTCCGATGATGATCTTGATATTAATACTATTGAAAGGCTGTTCCGCTCCATTGGCTGGACCTACTTCTTCAACGTTTCCGGGGGAGAGCCGTTTATAAGGGATGATCTGCCTGAAATAATAAAGCTTGCCTGCAGATTCATGACCCCGGCAATTATTCATATACCGACAAACGCGATTTCAACGGACAGAATAATCCGGATGACGGATGAGATTCTTAATGTGATTGATATGGAAGCTCCAGGAACTGTTCTGACTATTAAACCCTCGTTTGATGGGATAGGCAAGCTTCATGACGAGATCAGAGGCATCCCGGGCAATTTCAGCAAACTGCTTGAGACGGTAGAACAGTTAAAGCTGCTGCAGAAAGAACATGGAAATCTTCATGTTGGAGTTGGTACGGTAATATCCAAATTCAACGCTGCTCATCTCGGGGAAATAATTGAATACTCGAAGGGCATGGGTGTTGATTCCTATATCAACGAAATCGCCGAGGAGAGAGAGGAATTTTTCAACCTCGGTTCCGGTATCACACCGGACGGCGACAGCTACGAAAGAATAATGGATGTTTTCAAGGATTCAGTAGTAGAGAAAATGAAGGACATGAAACTTCTCCCAAGAATGACGACTGCCCTCAGGCTTGTCTACTATGATCTTGTCGTCAGAATACTCAATGAGAAAAGACAGGTCATTCCCTGTTCTGCAGGCTTGATGAACGTTCACATCAACTCCGACGGGGGAATCTGGCCCTGTGCCGTACTCGCATACAAGGGGGAGATGGGTAAACTGGATGAAAATACGGATTTTCAGGACATATGGAATTCGAAGAAAGCCAGAAAAATAAGAAAATCAATCAGGCGCGGCTCCTGCGCATGTCCGCTTGCCAACCAGGCTTACTCCAATATTCTGCTTCATCCGCCAAGCCTGCTGAAGACCCTCTGGACAGCACTCAGAGGAAAATAACCCAAGGGGCCGTACGTCACTACTGGTCACTTACCAAAGATCATTAGTTTTAATAAACTGACTATCATCGAACAATCTTTTCCCTTTACTGATTGCTTTTCTTATACCCGATCTGCTCATTCTAAGAATACCTGAACAATCGCTCTGACTTAATCCAAGACGATCAGATAATACCCAGGCGATTAGTGCTCGTGAATCCGATAATTCAGGATTTCTTGTATTTCCCAGGATCATTTGAGTTGAGAATCCCATATTATCCGTAACCCAAGTAAATAGTTCTGCAATTTTCTTATGAGTTTCTTCTCGATCTCTTACAATCCGATTACCCATCTGTTTCAGTCTGTTCATAGTACTAACAGCAAATTCTTTATTACCCAATACTCTGAAGCAACCTCGCCAGTTATCACAATGACTTTCTTGTGCTAGATCGCAGATTCCCTGTTTTCCAAGTAGGTAAGTACCCGAATGCAACTCATCCATCGTTTTATTGCTTATTTCTTCACTAACATATTTCAAATATCTGGATTTTGAATCAAATATGTTCGTCCCGAACTTGGATAATGCATACAATCTATTATGCCATAGATATTTACGAACTCCTATAATGGAACCGTGACCACTCCACCGATATTCCTGTAATTCCTGAAAATCAGTGACAAGACCTGCTTTGAGTGGATTTAGATGTATGTATTTCATTAAGTTAAGGAAATACATCTCCTCCTGAACAAGTATTGATTTGAATCGTCCTTGAAAAACATACCCTTTTCTCTCATTACGAAGATTGTAAGAAATAGCGTAACCAGTAAGTAATCGATGCATGAATCGATATATTGGTTCATTACCAGTCCGCACCAGAAGATGGAAATGGTTCGGCATTATTACCCAGGCGTATATGTTTACGTCCATTTCAGGTACAAGCTCATCGAATCGTGCAATCAGATCAGATTTATCTAATTCATCCAGGAAAATTCCTTTTCCATCAATTCCTCGAACCATGATATGGTGCAAAGCATCTTCCCAATCGAGTCGCATTTTTCGTGACATAGTATTCATAGTGTATGCAGAATCTCGATAACTTTCAAGTGCCAGACATTCGAAAAGTACTTCCTGTCAGGCAAAAATGCGTTTATAGAATCTGAAGTAACCAGAAGTGACGCCCGGCCCCGTTACCCGCCCGGCCCCGTTACCGGAGAACCTTGATTATCGTTGAGGGGGATGATGGTGGCAGATCCCCCGCATTGAGTACGATGTCTGCGTCTGAGATTACACTGTCCGGAACGGCTGACAGTTTCAGTGAGGGATCGCCGCCGGAACGATTGGCGCTGGTGGAAACAAGAGGAACACCGCAGCGCTCAAGAATCTGCCCGCTCAGGGGATCGGCGGGATGACGCAGTGCCACTGTATTATCCTCTCCACTGACCCATATCGGGCATGCATCTCCTGATGGAAGCACAACGGTGAGTTTCCCCGGCCACCGAAGCTTCAGTATCTCCATTACTTCCGGATCTATGCCGGAAGTAAGGCTGCCTGCCATCTCGAGCCCGTCAACAATAAGAATGAACGATCGAGGCTTATCGTAACCCTTGATCTTCGCAAGCCTCTCCACCGAAACCCTGTTATCGGCACGGCACAGCATTCCGTAAACGGTGTCGGACGGGTAAATGACTACACCTCCGGTGAGAAGGAGCTTCGCTGCTTTCTTTACGATTTCCTCTTCAGGATTATTGATATTTATGGAAAATTCCGGAGTTTTCACCAGCCGCGGAGCTCTTTCAGTCGAGCCGCTACTTCAGGGCTCTCAAGAGCTATTATCTGCGCGGCGAGATACGCTGCGTTCCTGGCGCCATGTGACCCGATTGCCACGGTTGCCACCGGGATACCCTTGGGCATCTGGACGGTTGAAAGAAGTGAATCCATTCCATTCAGCGGACCTGCTGCCAGGGGAACTCCTATCACCGGAAGTATCGTATGTGCTGCTACAGCTCCCGCCAGGTGGGCTGCAAGCCCCGCACCGGCGATAAGTACTTTCAGTCCTCTCTCTGATGCTCCCGAAGCGTACTTCTTCACCTTATCAGGAGTCCTGTGGGCAGACATTATATTCACCTCAAAGGGTATCTCAAGGTTTTCGAGGACCTCGGATGTCAGCTTCATTACCTCTCTGTCACTTTCACTTCCCATAAGAATTCCAACAAGCATCAGACTGTCCTCCCGATATCTTTTCTGTAAAATTTCCCTTTGAAATCTATCTTATCAAGTTCTCTGTAAGTCCTGTCCAGTGAACCCTCCAGAGTATCTCCAATGCATGCGACACTGAGTACTCTACCGCCTCCGGTAACGAGCCTTCCATTTTCTATTGCTGTACCAGCATGAAAAACGACGGCATCTTCTATTTTATCCAGGCCCGTGATCGGAAATCCCTTTTCATAGGTACCAGGATAGCCTCCCGAGGCCATTACAGCGCAGCTGCAGAATCCATCTTCTACGGTCAGATGTTCCGGCAGTGGACCTCCCGTTGCAGCGGACAAGAATATCTCGCCCAGGTCATCCAGAACTAACGGCAGCACCGCCTGGGTCTCAGGGTCACCAAAGCGCACATTGAATTCCAGCACTTTCGGACCGTCATCAGTTATCATCAGTCCAGCGTAAAGAACACCCCTGAAATCGATTCCCCTCGATGCGAGCTCGGAGAGGACAGGCAAAATAATCCTGGTCCGGGCATGCTCCCAGGAGCAGTTATCTGTTCCGGGGGGAGGGCAGACAGCTCCCATTCCTCCCGTATTAGGTCCCGTATCAGCATCTCCAAGCCTCTTATGATCACGGCTTGGGGGAAGAATTACGCATTCCTCTCCGCTGCAGATTGCGAGTATGCTTACCTCTCTGCCAAGAAGCCTTTCTTCAACTACAACCTGAACTCCGGATTCTCCAAATTTTCCCGCAAAGAGTTCTTCAAGGATACCGCATGCTTCAACAGAATCATCGGGGAGAAATACACCCTTCCCGGCTGCAAGGCCGTCTGCTTTAATGACATATTTGCATGCATCCTCTCCAATATACTCCCTGGCGGAAGCCAGATCGGAGAAAACCTTTCCGCAGGCGGTAGGCACTCCTGCAGATTCCATTATCTCTTTCGCGAACCATTTACTGCCTTCAAGCCGCGCGCCAGCCGCACCGGGACCGAAACAGGGAATACCTTTCCGTCTAAGTTCATCAGCAAGCCCGGCTACTAGAGGTACTTCTGGTCCGACAATTACAAGGTCAACCTTTTCATGTGCTGCAAGATTCACAAGGCCATCGATATCCGAGACCTTCACCGGGAACAGTTTCGCGATTTCTGCAATCCCGGGGTTACCCGGAGCACATATCAGAGAATGATCGCCTGACCTGGATAACGCCCATACAAGTGCGTGCTCTCGACCTCCGCTGCCGACGACCAGTATTTTCACTTTTCCTCCCTTGGAGTGTGTCTGACAATGTACATTGAGCAGAAGATTCTCACAGCTGAGATAGAATGCTCGAAGATTTGAGGAGAATACTGGATGTATTTGACGAAAATATGCGAGTATTATAGCCAGCTTTGTGGGTTTTATGCCAATGGTTCATTGTTGGACAGGCTCCTTGAATGGTATACGTTACTATCGGCCGGGAATTCTCCGTCCCTTACCTCGCTCGAGAACTTCTTCAGAGCCTCAAGAATTATACTGTCAAGCTGAATGTATTTCTTTACGAATCTGGGTTCGAAATCTCCCGACAGGCCAAGCATATCGTTTACTACCAGTATCTGCCCGTCGGTGTACCTGCCGGCACCGATACCGATTGTGGGCACCTCGAGTTTCCCGGTAAGTTCTGCGGCAAGTTCCTCCTCAATACACTCGAATACGATTGAGAATACACCAGCTTCCTGCAGGGCAAAGGCTTCTTCAAAGAGCTCATCACGTTTACTGCTGTAAACGACTTTGTACCCTCCCGACTGCTTGATCGATTGCGGAAGCAACCCCACATGTCCCATAACAGGTATACCGGAATCGATGATGGCCCTCACGCGTGAAAGGGACCGGCTGTTGCCCCCCTCGAGCTTCACAGCGTCCGCACCGCCTTCTGCAAGAAATCGGACGGCGTTCTTAACAGCAAGTGAATCGGAGCGTTCGTAGGACCCGAACGGCATGTCACCTACAACAAGGGTGTTGACAGCTCCCCTGGAAACAGCCTTTGTATGGGCTATCATGACATCAATATCTGCACCAAGAGTAGTCTCCTCACCGAATACTGCCATAGCAATGGAATCACCTACGAGTATGAAATCCACTCCTGCTTCCTCCTGCAGCCTGGCGGTCATGCAGTCGTATGCGGTTAGTGATACTATCTTTTCCCCACTTTTTTTCTTCAAAAGCAGGGAATGAACATCCTTCTTCATATTGACCGCTCCTTAACATCAGCTGGACGGTCCGGTGCAAGACGACCATCCGGAATCAACCACTTATAAACAATCAGATAGGCTGCTACAGCATAGGCAAGACCCGCAATAATATCAACAATATAATGCTCCGCGCCGTAAGCGATTTCAAAGCATATTCCACCCACAATAATTGTAAACCACCAGGCTTTGCATCGAAACTCCCGGAAGGCTATCATCAGTACCAGTATCGGTACCCCTGCATGAAGCGAGGGCATCGCTCCCCTCGGGACTGGGCTGAATGAAGAGATTATTCCTCCGGGTGCAAGTTCTCCCAGTGCCCGGAGAGTTATCCTTTCAACATGGGGTATCATATTCTCAAGAGAAGCCATCCAGGGGGGTGTAAGAGGAAACAGAACATAAGTCGCATATCCGGCGAGGGTGATAAGGGCTATTGCCACGGTTGCCCTCTTCATCCTTTCCACTCCCTTTCTGAAAAGAAGAAGCAGCGGAAATGCTATCGGAATGAAAAACAGCGAGGAATGAAAAACAGCGAAAATATAATCATACCATGCTATTGTACCCCGATACAGATGTTCCTGAAGCCATACTACAGGCAATTGCCCGAACAGGCTCCGCTCAAGGGCGATGATTCCCGCTCCATGGAATTCCTGAAAATGGGAAGAAACAACGAACTGCAGCTGCCAGTACGAAATCACGAGCAGCGGGTAGAAAAGCCAGGGCCGGAGGACTCTCGGAAGGCCTTTCCATCTGTACAGGAAGTAACACAGCAGGAAAGACATGAGAGGGACCGGAATCCTGGGTACAAGCCTCGAAAGTGGAACGATCAGCATGATCGCCGTGTATGCTGAAAAAAAGATAAGTATTAAACGGTAATTTCTGTCTTTCACAGAAGAGTATATCGTCTTGAACGAAAACAATTTCATACCTTCCGTACAATGCAGATTCAACTGATAAGAATGTGGGGACCATATCCCTGAAGAATGTCTCTTTAACAGGGCTAAAGGTCTTATTACGGCCTGTTGCAGCTTCAGTCTACCTGGTTTAACAGGTCACGCATCAGCAGGGCATCAGGGCGTGGCCTTCATTGCATGTCTTTGGCACTCTCAGCAAATGGCCCCCTACACTAAAAAGTTAACACTCTGAGCTTCGAGTGTCAATTATGCCCTTGGAGTATCCGCGAATCTCAATTAGTTTCCGCGATGGGAAATCTCAATAAACACACTGACAGAAAGTGCTGATAAATGGCAAAGAACATTACAAATCCTGAAAAGGATTTCGCAAGATGGTACCAGGATGTTATCCGTGAAGCTGAACTCGCTGACTCCGCTCCAGTGCGCGGGTGCATGGTGATCCGCCCATACGGATACTCAATCTGGGAGAATATCAAGGCGAGCCTTGATGCGAGCTTCAAGAAAACCGGACACAAGAATGCGTATTTCCCTCTTTTCATACCGGAGAGTTTCATAAAAAGGGAAGCCCAGCATGTTGAAGGGTTTGCTCCGGAACTAGCCATTGTCACCCAGGCTGGAGGCAAGAAGCTTGAAGAACCCCTGGTTGTAAGGCCTACTTCAGAGACAATTATTAACCATATGTTCTCAAAATGGATTAACAGTTACAGAGATCTGCCCATGCTGCTTAATCAGTGGGCGAATGTAGTTCGATGGGAAATGCGTCCAAGAGCGTTTCTCAGAACCACTGAATTTCTCTGGCAGGAGGGGCATACTGCACACGCGAATGAGGAGGAGGCCAGAGAGGAAACCCTGCGAATGCTGAATGTATACGCGAATTTCGCGGTGAACGTGGCGGCTATCCCGGTAATACCCGGAAGAAAGACAGAGCGGGAGAAGTTCGCAGGCGCGGTGGACAGCTATACTATCGAAGCGATGATGGGTAACGGCTGGGCGCTGCAGAGCGGAACAAGCCATTACCTTGGAACCAATTTCGCAAAGGTATTCGATACAATGTACCTTGACAGCAACAACGAACAGCAGTTTGTACATCAGACCAGCTGGGGTGTATCCACAAGGCTTGTCGGTGCTGTTATCATGGCTCATGGCGATGAGAACGGCCTGCGTCTGCCGCCAAAGCTTGCACCGGTACAAGTTGTTATTGTCCCGATAGCCAGGGATGACTCAGCAAGGGCTGAGGTAATGACTGTTGTTGAACGCATCAGGGATAACCTCGAAATAGAGGGTGTTCGGGTTGAAGTGGATAGCCGAGAAGGCATGAGCCCCGGTTTCAAATTCAATTACTGGGAGGTCCGTGGAGTTCCACTGAGGCTTGAAATCGGACCGCGTGACCTGGAAGAGGGACATGTGATGGCCAGCCAGAGAAACAGGCCGGGCAGAGACAGCAAGTTCACGATTCCCCTTGATTCCCTTGTGGAGAGCATACCTGGAATTCTTGATAGAATACAGAATGAGATGTTTGAAGAGGCAGCCCGGAAGCGGGATTCCAGAACCTATACTGTTGAAAATCTGGATGATTTCCGCGAAGCCATAGTTAATAAACCTGGTTTCTACGATGTATGGTGGGATGGTAACACCGAAGATGAAGCAAGACTTCAGCAGAATACAAAAGCAACAGTGAGGTGCATCCCCCTCGAGCAGCCGGAAGGTTCCGGTAAGTGCTTCATGACCGGCAGAGAAACGAACACAAGAGTTATTCTAGCAAGAGCGTACTGACAGATATCTCCCCAAAGAAGAGCCGGAGGCATGAATGCCCCCGGCTCGCTTCGATATCGGTTAATTTCTACCTTACAATAGCAGTGGAGTTTGGTATCTCCTCGAACATCTGGCATTGAACGCCGGGCACATGGTTGTACAGGAATTCCTCAACCCTGCCTGCGAATTCAAGTCTGTTGGCTTCGATAGCAAAACCGTGCCCCTCGTTATCGTAAAGCACGTAATAAACTTCGTTGCCGTTCTCTCTCAGAGCTGCAACCATCTGATCGGATTCAGCCTGTACTACCCTGGGGTCGTTCACACCCTGAACAATCAGCATCGGAACGGTGATGTTCTCAACGAAATTAAGCGGTGAACGTTCTTCAAGCATAAGTGAATCCTCGTCAATATCACCCACTCTGATATCCATGATTGCGCCCAAAGGTTTCAAGTAAGGCGGAACGGTTTCCCTGAAGGTTATGAGATTGGAAGGTCCGAAGAAATCCACCCCCGCGCAATAGAGGTCAGGGGTGAACGTCACTCCAGCAAGTGTGGCATAACCTCCGTAGGATCCTCCCATTATTACGACCCTGTCAGGGTCCGCGATGCCCTGGTCGATAGCCCAGTTAACAGCATCTGTAAGGTCGTCCTGCATCAGGGCTCCCCATTCCTTATTGCCTGCGTTAAGGTGCTCCTTACCGAATCCGGATGATGCTCTGTAGTTCACCTGCAGAACGGCGAATCCACGATCGGCGAGCATCTGGGCAAAGGGATCGTAACCATAGTAATCCCTGGCCCAGGGGCCGCCATGCACATACAGGACCATGGGAAGAGGCGGTTCAACGGCCTTCAGGGACAATGTCAGATAACTGGGTAATATGAACCCATCACGCGCTGGAATAAGAAGAGGTTCAACCTCAGCCAGCTGGTAATCATCAAGGGCCGGGATAGCATTGAACAGGTAATCCATGGAGCGGGTTGTACGATCGTACAGGTAGTAAATCGCAGGGCTCTGCGGAGTGAAATACACCACTATCCATGTACTGTCCGCGTTGTCACGGGAGGTAATCCCGAAGTCTCCGGGATTGAATTCAGCCAGAAAATCGTAATCCTCCTGAATGGAAGGATCGAGAACCTGTACGTTTCTCCGGAGATAATGGAAACTGACAGATCTTGGATCACCTGTGAAGGGATCAAAGGAAACACCGCCAATATCTGCAAGCGAGTCGTGCGCTATCTCTGTCACTTCTACGGTATCCAGATCCTGGTAGAGCAGCTTTGTCGTGTTGGATTCCAGGTTGGACTGGTAGTAGATACCACTGCCATCCTCACTGAAACGCTGCGGATTTACAGTATCAAGGGCGGAAAAACTTACAAACTCGTTCCATTCAACTCCATCGACATTCTTAAGATAGAAGACGATCGTTCCAACCTCTGGATCTATGGTAGCCATTCCACGAATATTCAGATCTTCGTCAGTTAAATAACGAAGAATCATGCATCCATCTTCGGTCATTCCCGGGTTTTCCTGGAGCAGAGTAAGCTCATCCGTCTCCAGGTCACAGGAATAGACATCGAAGAACATAGGATTGTTCCGATTCATTTCTATGATGACCCTGTTCGGTTGATCACGGTCAGTAGCGCTTACGTAAGCTCTAACCTCATCAAAAGGAGTAAGGTCTGTAACCTCTTCAGTCTCAACATTCAACCTGTATACATGTGTATTCTCTTCACCTGCCAGATCCTGCATGTAGAGAATGTCTTCACCGTTCTCAGCCCAGAAATAATTGATTACGCCGCGATTAGTATCGTATGTGAGCTGTCTGGCTTGGGATCCGTCAGCATTCATTACCCAGAGATTGAGAACGCTGTCAACCGGGGCAATGTATGCTATCAGGGAGCCGTCTGGGGAAAGTTGTGGACCCATTCTCTCAGGATTTCCAAACAGAATGCTGCGGGGAATAAGCTCATCTGCCCCGATTGATTCAACATGTTCGATCACTACATCAGAATCCGTCAAATCTTCTGGTACCGCCGGTGATCCATCCTCCCCGCAGGAAATCATCAAAGCGAGGCCCGTAAGAAGCACTATCAAACTGAATTCTGATCCGCCTTTCATCACATTCTTCCTTCCCAAAACTAAAGTTTGACGTAACTCGATCTTTTCATCCGGTAATACTGGGTACTTTTCCTTTTGCAACTTTATACCTATCATATGTAAAGAACTGCCAAATCCATAATTTTCAGAATAACTAAGGAGTATGTATATGCCAGGCAATATGTTCGATGATAAAGGCAGATTGAATATCCCAGAAATAAAACATGATGAAAAGAAGACAATCAAGGCAGAAGTTGTTATCAATGCGGTCTACTGCCCTGAGGGACACAATCTGATCTCAATTGATAATGAGGTATCGGGTTTCCCGGGAATCACCGTGAAATTCAATGGCAGAAAAAGCGGAAGCGGACTTCTATCCCTTTCAGCGGTATTCGGGGATACTTCCTACGAAGTCATCGAAGGACATCCGGATCCGGAAGAACCTCTTGATTTTTCATGCCCACACTGCGGAACGAATCTGGACGTTCTTGCCAGCTGTCCCTGTGATCCCGATGCAGTGACTGTAATGTGCTACTTATACCCAAAAAAGGACCCGCACCAGGCAATTGCCTTCTGCAATCTTCTATCCTGTCCGAACTCTGCGGTAATCAGATCAGGCGA
>JAUWSQ010000076.1 GCA_030609965.1 Candidatus Fermentibacterota bacterium | reverse complement strand
GATCACCCGGGAACCACAAGTTTCTGGGTATGCTGGTTTCAGGGATCACCCGGGAACCACAAGTTTCTGGGTATGCTGGTTTCCGGGATCACCCGGGAACCACAGGTTTCTGGGTATGCTGGTTTCCGGGATCGTCCGGGAACCACAGGTTTCTGGGTATGCTGGTTTCCGGGATCACCCGGGAACCACAAGTTTCTGGGTATGCTGGTTTCCGGGATCGTCCGGGAACCACAAGTTTCTGGCTATGCTGGTTTCAGGCAGGAATCGAACGTGTATGTGTGTTGGCAACTGTATTCAGGACTGAAAACAAGGGAATAACCTTACCATGAAAGCAGTAACAGGGCAAGAGCCTATTTCAATGGATTCACTGCGTGAAATTGCTGTGGATCGCTTCGGGGATATGATCAAAGCTGTGTTAGATATAGAACGCGGGATCATGATCATCGACGCGGATCTGCATTCTGATGAAGAAGCTGAGCTTCTGGCGACGGGTTCACGACACCAGGATCTATGGGGAATCAACCTCTATCCAGACCTCCCTCCGGAGGACTGGTTGGAGTTTGATTCGATGATAAATCTGCGCCCGTCTTCCGGTAATCGATCCAGATACGTGGATGATCCTGCAATCCGAGAACGAATTCGTAAACTGGTGAATAGAATGGTACAAAGATGAATTCTCCAATACACAAGGATTCCGCCGCGGGAAGCTGGTGGGAGCTGTCGCTCTACGAACAATTAGGAAATATAGGCAGTGAGGTCGGGCGGGCACTACGATGGAAAACCAGTAATCCAGGAATTTCTCTGGGAGCCTTTGAACGAGCATTGGATCTTATGGACCTCACCATTGCTGATCCTCGCTACCGGTGTTCGGTGGCTCGGCTGCGCGAACTTGCGCGAACGCGCGAGGTTATGGTCGATTTTCTTGCGGGTTCAAATGAATACCAATCCACCAGTAATTCCCTGCAGAGGTATTTTGATGCCTTTGCCACTGCCGCGGCTCTGGCACGCGAACGTGCTTCACTTAATAACTCTTCCGGGTGAAACAGATCAAAACCGGAAGAAAGAGAACTGAAGGGATACTGAATTCTGGCTAAGGAGTTAAAGCCGTTACCCTGATGCTTCCGTTGGATGTTCTGAGTGTAATGGGATTACCGCCCGCGCCCAGAGTTGCCCAGCCATCTGAATCATCGATGCTTACATCACTGAATCCCTCACCTGTCACCGAAACTGACCCGTTGGAAGTACACATCTCAATGTCGGCATCGAGGCTCGAATCAATCTCTACATTGATCGCCCCGTTGCTGGTTAACAGCGTGACTCCCTGCGGAGTGATGCTCATGATCTCTCCGGTGATGTTTCCATTCGAAGAGGCGGCATGAGTCAGGTTGCTGCCGGACACTGAAATACTTCCGTTACTTGTTTCGATACTCACTGAACCGCTGAAGTCAGCAAAGGATATGTTACCGTTACTGGTATGTGCCTCCGCGGTACCGCTGCCCCCGGAAACTGCTATGTATCCGTTAGATGTATGTAATTCACTGATCCGAGTACCATTCGGAAGTCTTAGCTTCAGGCTTACCCCTACGTTGGCGTATCTGTCAAGCCGGTGCGCTTCAATGTTGGTAATCATCCCGGATGTTATCTCTACTTCAGCTTTTTCCAGTTCACTCTCACTTCGGCTGGAAGTTGTTGTGATCTCGAGTATCAGGTCAGCACCTTCGTACCATTCAACGCTGATTGAACCGTTGAATGTTGACACTGCAACAGTACTGTTTACGGGAATTGAGTGTGTTTCCGTTTTAACCGATACGTATCGGCCACAGCCAGCCATCAGTATTAACAGCGCCGCGGAACAGAAACACCCGATTGAAAACAGATTCTTCAACTGCATCCCCCTATCCTGGTTCTGATTTTGCGGCGGAGCAGTTTGTCAGTTTACTCGAGTGTTCTGAACACCGCCGTAACCTTGCCCACAATCCGTATATCTTCATCTTCATCACAATATACTATGGGCTCAAAATCCGGGTTTTCAGAAAGCAGCTCGACCCTGTTGTGAAACCTGAAGAACCGCTTTACAGTTGCCTCTTCTCCGATTCTTACAACTGCTATTTCACCCTGTTCCACGAATGGCTGGGGACGAACCAGTACAAGATCTCCATTCAGAATTGCAGCGCCTGTCATGCTGTCGCCGTTTACTCTGAGGAAGAATACTCCATCAGTTCTTGCCATATCGGCTGATACGGGAAGGTAATCCTCTATGTTCTCTTCGGCCAGTAATGGAAGGCCTGCGGCAACGGTACCAACAAGAGGAACTTTCCTTACGGCTATTTTACTGTCTCTGACCACTTCCAGCGCCCTTGCGGTGCCCTCTGTCCTGTTCAGGTAACCCTTTTCGACCAGTCTGTCGATATGATCCTTCACCCCTTTTGTGCTTTTCAGCCTGAAGTGCTTCTGGATATCTCTTATGCTTGGCGCATACGCGTGTTCGTCTATGAAATAGCAGATATATTCAAGAACCTGTTTCTGACGATCCGTGATTTTCTTCACCGGTTATCACCTCCTGCCTATACATATGTTTACTTAAAATAATGTCAAGGCTTAACCCGGACTCTATGATGAATCCGGGTTGACCCGCTATATATTGATTGACCCTTCATTAGTGTGAATACATATTCAGAAAGTAGGAAAATGTATCAGCTATCGAGGAGGCGTCATGGAACCTGTCAAAAAAGGCGATATACTTGTGTGTTCCCAATGCAGTGTTGAGCTGGAAGTTATTGAAAAATGTGACTGTGCGGACTGCGAAATAGTATGCTGCGGCAAGGCGATGAAAGTAAAAGAAACATCCTCAGGAAGCTGCTGCTAGGCGAGGACCCATCGGCCCCCATCTGTCTTATATTACGGCATGATACACGGCTGTAATCGGATTGCGGAGAACATGGAATGCGGGTTCAGCATTCAAGTTCTGTATATAGTCCTTTTCTGCCGGCAGCAAGAATTTCACTACCAGAACAGATCTTACTGGAAATGAAGCTTTCCAGGGGATATTTATTAATCTCGGTGTATTACAGGATGGTTGCTGCAGCTTCGGTGCTGATGCGAGGAAGATGGGGCTCGGCTATTCTTGTCGGAATCCTTGGCATGCTCCGATCCATCTCAAGCTCTCTCGGCAATTCCCCCACAAATGCACTTATAGATGGCCATCTGCAGCGTATCTTTCCGTCCCGTGGTGACATCTGGCGGCAGAAAGTAATCAGGGATTTCTGGAAGCGACATCAGTCGACGATGGTAGCCCTTTTCAATTCGGGCAGAATGAAACCGGGAGATCTTGATGAATATGTGGAGTGGAAGGGCAGGAATTTTCTGGATGAAGCACTGGCCGCTGGTAAAGGAGTCATGCTTCTGGTTCCCCATTTCGGTGACGAGAAAACACTGCACATACTACTTGCAATGGCGGGTTATCCGATGAATTTGATCTCCAGCCGCTATTCAGATGATCCCCAGTTCGTCCAACGCGCAAAACTCAGGGCAGGCCAGCGTTGGCACCATGTGGGTTTTCCCGATGAGAATCCAGGATGGATGTTCGAAACACTGAACAGAGGTGATATCCTCCACATCGCCCCTACAGGGTACGGTGGTCCGAGAGGTACCTGGGTAAGTAACTTTGGTGTGCCTGTTCTTGCCTCCTCTACCCCCTACCGGCTCGGGCGCAGTACCGGATGCAGGATGCTGATTGCCTGCAACAGGATACTTCCGGGTATGAGATACAGAATAGAGCTGGAACCGTTCGAACCCGAGCCTGACGGGACCGATTTCACCCAGAGGCTGTATAACCGTTTCGAGGAGAAAGCCTTTGAGTTGCCGGGACAGTACGACTGGATGCTCCTGCTTATACGGCACCGCGAATCCAATACTATTGCAAGGCTGGGATACATTCCCCGGGACGAGAGGGAACTGGAGAAACTGGCACTGCCGGAGGACAGTGATCCTTCAATCATTTTCGATATCAGCAGAATGTCCAATAAATAATTATTGCTAATTCATGCTGCGGTTATTAATCCACTTTCTCGTAATATGCTATAAACTGAAACCGCCCGGCTTGTAACCGGGCGGTTTCTTTATTGGAATCAGATTATTTTTTCTAATCCTCCAGAAGATCACTGAAAAATACAAGGAATATCGCAATCCGCCTGGTCATGTCAGCGTGGGTTCCGTCAGCGTATAGAATGACCTGAAAATGGTTGTTTTCAACCGTTCCGTCGCTCTGGATCTCTGCAACTTTCATGAAGCTCGTATCGGTGAGTCTTCCGTTTCCGTTCAAAGTGTAAAGCTCATTGAACGAATCGTCCTCAATCTCTCCATTATCATCTATGTAGCCGAGAGTATGAAATGAATCGTCTTCAATTCTCCCATCCTCTTTTATGTATCCAAGAATCTCAAAGGAAGCGTTTTCAATTCTGCCGCTATCTCTTATGTAAGCGAGAGTGGAAAAATTACTTCCTTCAAGTCTTATGTCGCCGGCGATGGATGGAGCTGCCAACAGGAGCAGGATAACGACCATTACAAGTAGGTTCCTCATTAGAACCTCCTTTCTTATTATAGGTATGCTTAACCTGAGAGCGAGGATTGTCAAGTAATGAATTGGGTTTTCGTCGTTCTATTGTCTTTTTCGTTATTATCAAATGACTCCGTCAATATCAACACTGCGAGTGAAGAGACTCTTCAGACACTTCCTGGTATCGGTCCGGTCAAGTCTTCGAACATCGTTGAGTACAGAACACTGTTCGGTCCATTCATGGAAATATCCGAACTTGAATACGTCAGCGGTATAAGTTCGGGAACGATTACGATGCTGGAAGATCTGATCTTCGTGGATACCAGTCTTGTCCCTCCCGCAGACACTCTTCACTGGATCGAGAAAGTAGATTCTCTCTCCCCTGCTCTCATTGTCTCCTATCTGGATGTCGGCCAGGGGGACGCTATTCTGGTTGAGGCTGTCGGGGGGAAAACTCTCCTTTTCGACGGCGGACCCGATGCGAGCGGTCCACTGGAACCGGCTGTAGTGTTCCGCCTTCGCGAACTTGACGTGGATACCATCGACATTCTTGCATTCTCCCACCCCCATGCGGACCATGTTGGAGGCCTCGCTTCGGTAATGAGAAACTTCACCGTTCTTGAAGTGCTGGACCCGGGTATGCCCTATTCATCCTGGATATACGAGGACTTCCTCAACTCGGTCATGAACACGGACTGCAGCTACAGATTTCTTGAGACAGGAATGACACTGCACCTTTCACCGCTCGTTACCGCCTGCGTTGTATCAGCAGGGGGGGAAGAAACCGATCTCAATCTCAATGAGAATTCCGCCGTTCTAAGGATTACATGCGGAAATTTCTCCACCCTTTTAACAGGTGATATTGAAGAGAATTCCGAAAGAACTCTTACTCCTTCCGCTCTGCCGGTGATAGTATTGAAAGTACCCCATCATGGCAGTCTCACTTCAGTTTTTCCACCATATCTTAGAAGCTTGAACCCACAGGTAGCGGTATTCTCAGCCGGCAGGAATAACAGATTTGGACATCCGCATCCGCGAGTTATTGAGATCTACAGAAAACTTGGGTCTGAAATCTTGCGAACTGACACTCAGGGAACTATTGTTGTGCAAACCGATGGAGAGGTTTTCAGCATTTCAACTCTTATGGCCGGGATTCAGATTAGGGATTATCATTGAAAATAAGAACGAAACTCGCCCCATTCAGGGGGAGCGTGTACCTCTATACAGTGTTCCCTGTGCGTATTTGTCAGCAACGATGATCGACCGCTGGTATCTTAGGCCGTATGGTCGCTTTCAGTAGGGAATCTGAGGTTTATCGGGACGAATATAATGTTTCGGGAAAACTCCTGGAACGGTTTGAAATCAAGATTCCTATTGCTATCAGTTTTCCAGCATAGCCGCCGTATTTCATTGTCCATCCTCAAGCGGGAGTATTGCGGTGAAACGACAGGCTTCGATGCACGCCGGCTCTCCTCCGCAAAGGACAGATTTTTCGGCATTCAGGGTTTTCGCACTGCCTGCAGAAAATATGAGTGTGCTTTCCCGGGAAAAGCTCCAGATTCACCCTGATGACAGATGCGGACCTGTCATGATCGCCTGAGTGCAGAAGCGCGCAGACACTCTGGCAGTTCATGCAGCCGGTGCAGAGATCGGATCTGACTGTGAATCCTGTCATGATAACCCTTCAGAAAGTTGACGGTTCACAATGTCCCCGCGGCCCGAACATCTCAAGTTAAACTGTAGTATTACATCACCTGAATAATCAACGGTTGATATTGTCGGTTGAATCCATTCCTGAATACATACTTAAAACATCAAGAACGTGAACATAGTGATGTACTACCAGCTGGAAGTTGTTTCGCTGCAGAAGGTGGTGCATATCTGGCGCTGGTTGTATGTTGACAAAGTGCTCTTGATAAAAAACATTGACTTGCTATTAACATTTATTTAATGTTTAACATAAATTAATCGGATAGGAGAATTAGTTATTCTAAAGGGTTAGATTTCAAATCTGCAAATTTGGAAATGAAGGAGGAGGAAAAACATGCAATACGCAGTTTTAAGTCTGCTTTCTGTCAGCCTGATCTTCGCAACTGTTTACGAATACACAACTGAATATCCCGGTATCGAGATCGAAGCAGACTCATTCACAGGCGGTAGAGAGCTACTGGATGATCCCGAAGGGATGCAGTACAAAGCAGCTCCCGAACCACTTGATCCTGAAACCCTCGCAGATATCAATGACCCTTCTTCAGGTGCTGAATACCAGTCACCTGTTGAAAGAGCGATTTCCAGAGAAGATGAAGAATCATCTGTATGGCCCGATTACGACTGGTGGGACGATGTTATTGTATATCCAGGTAGAGTAGGAAGCGGTCAGGATTTCGATGTCGATTTGTACACAAACGATCTCTACGCAATTTTCGACACCGATCATGCAACACTAGACAGCCTTATAGTCTACCGCTCACAGGATAACGGGGAAACCTGGAGCATCTTCACTTATGGAACCAATACTGACGGCAGCATCTCTAATCCAAAAATACGCGTGGTCATCGATGGCTCTTTAAATAGCTGGGTCGTAGCGATGGGTATCTGGAACGAAACTGGTGATGACATCCTCTGGACCAGAAGGTGTACAACGAGCGGAGGATCACCAACCTGGGAACAGGTTGCAGCTGACGTCGGATTTGCAGATATGGATGCTGGTGCAGGGACGGGAGCTTGCGTTTATGCAACCTACGTAGTAGATGGAACAGACTATCTTAGGGCTGCAGGGAACGCAATTGATGGAAGCGGCTGGGTTAACGACGTGAATATTTTCTATGGTACTGGAGTTACTCCTTATCCAGCAATAGCAACAGGGGCAGGCGGGAATATATCAATAGCCTTCATTACAGATTATTATACCCCGACCCCACAGGTCCGGATCAAGAGTAGTACGAATAACGGCTTAAGCTGGACTGCTTCGGAACAGGTGAGCAATACTAACTCTCCCTCTCTGGAGGATTGCGATATAGCTTACACCCATGGTCCTTCCACACAGACAGGCTGGATAACAGTAACTTACGAGTTTGCCAGTACTGACGACTTCGGTTACTATTACAGTACCAACAGCGGTTCGAGCTGGACCTTCGGTAGCATGTTCCCTGGTTCCGGGGACGACGAGAATCATGGATCAATCCGTGTCAATAAAATCGGCGGTATTCTTACACTTGCTTACAATGTAGATCCGGGCGATTCAGTGATGTTCTCCACTGCTTATTATTTAGACCCAACCAATTTCAATACACCTGTGAGAATCAACGATTTCGACGCCACCTCATTTTGGCCTGCATGTGCCTGCTGTTTGCCCGCGATTCTCTATACCAACTATTCTGGCAACTACAGGCTCATGTACGACTGGTTTGGCAACGTTGGTATTGAAGGAGGAGCATCCGCGGGACCGGAGATGATCCGGAACGCCCCTAACCCCTTCACTGCCACCACGAACATCAGCTTCAATCTCACGCAGAGCAGCCCGGTTACAATCGCCATCTACAACATAGCCGGACAGCTTGTAAGTACCCTTGCCAATAACCGGAGCTTCGACAAAGGTTCACATTCCATGCAGTGGGACGGCCAGAACGAAAGCGGTATCAGAGTATCTTCCGGTGTGTACTTCTGCCGCCTCAGCACTGATGGAATCTGCCAGACTCACAGAATGCTGATGGTGAGATAACATTGATTAAAACATGAGAATACCAGGAAACCGTCCGGAGCTTGGCTCAAGGGCCAGCTGGTTACTACTGATAAGGCTACCTCTCTACGGTACAGGGAGTTTTCCAAACTTCTAAAAGAGACTCTGACCGCATATCCTGAAGGTCGATTCTTTGCGCTGGAAGCTCTGGAGAAGATCAAGGATATATCGATGAAGGTAGTCACTCATACGGATGATGATATACCACCTGAGTTCATCGGGAAGGATATGACCAGAAGGTATTTCGGTTGCGTGAAAGAAGTTTCGGCGTAGTACATGGTCGACGATGAGAATCCAATGACGCAGATGGCTCTCAGGGTCGTTGAGCGTATCGGGAAATACAAGATTCGCGACTGGAGAGTGAATCCAGATGTTCCCGTGATTCTATCCAGCGGCTACAATCGTGCTGAAGCCTTCAGATATTTCAGCAGTAAAGGGTTCGATGGATTTCTTCAAAAGCCCTATGACCTTGTCAACCTCCGGAATGCTCTAGAAAAAGTTATTAAGTCCTAGACTGAGCGATTCCGCATCTCTTCGCAGCGTTCAATAGCACATCCTACACCTTCTTGATCAGCAGGCTTCTCGCAATGAAGATATCAGTAAAAGCAAAAGAGGGGCACAAACCTCCCTTTTGTTTTACTGGTACCCCCTGGTGGAGGTATTTCGAACTGCTGTACCGATCCAGAGATGAATCCTATCTCAACAGACACAGACCTGTGGTTTCAGAAATCCCACCAGACTGTATCCTGCAGATGTACAACCCGGAAGAGACAGTCTCT
>JAUWSQ010000014.1 GCA_030609965.1 Candidatus Fermentibacterota bacterium | reverse complement strand
TATTGAGCGTGGCGCCATTTTGTTATGATGAACTGTCACAACTATTTAAGGATAGTGAATTACAGTTCGACGGGAATAAAATCTCTAATCAGTTGTCACTCTTTGACTTATAGTGGGACACTAGTGAAAAAGCAAGCTTGCCAGCTGTTTATCACAAAAAGACGTAACAATTGCGAATGATTGTTTGTTCATATTGTCCTGCATAAATGATAGTATTGCTGGAAAACCGTGTCAACCTGAGATAAGTTACTTAATTTCCTATCAATCAAGTATATATATGGATTTGAATATACTGATTGTTTCTCGAAACGATTCCAGATACTTGGAATACTATCGAGGGAGGTTCCCCCGACTTGACAGCAACAGTCATCGAGACAATGTTTTAAGGTGTGCAAATACTCAATTTATTGAGGAGGATTATGAGATGAAATTGATCTTTCTACTGGCACTGGTTCCCGCAGCATTAGGAGCCGGTGTAGTCCTTACCATCGACGCTCCTGATACCGGCATATCCGGACTTGCATTCGGATCTGGCAGCCTGTGGGCAGTCGATGGCACGACCAGCTTTGTCTATGAGCTGGACCCTTCCAACGGTTCTGTTCAAAGCTCCTTTTACTTTCCGTACGGTGTTCCAAGCGGTATGGCCATCAGCGGAACCACGCTTCATATACTCCGCGCCGATGCGGGTACCTACTACGGTTACGTTTACAGGTACGCTACCACTGGAGCTTACCAGAGTGTCTACGATTCCACCTGTTGAGGAAGCGCGCTGTACCAGTCGGTGACTGGTGTCGCTTCCAATGGCACTTACACTTACGTTCTCGGTAACGATTATTATGGAGTCCCCACGGTCGAGTACTTCAGCAGCACCGGGGCCGTTCAGGCGAGTCCATATATGAGTGGTCTTCCAACGCTGTCCTCGCATTACGATATCGGTTATGAGGGCGGTAATGGTACAGGTGATATCTGGGTAGCATCTGATGCCTCCGACAGCCCTATCAAGGCCTACAACACCAGCGGCCTGCTGGTGAACTACATTCCGGAAGGCGATCTGCCTGCAGGTACACAGTCCAGGGGGCTTTGTTTCGACACAGACGGCTACCTCTGGGTAAGTGATTTTAATGCTGAAAAGATCTACAAGATCGATATCACAACCGGAATTGAAGGAAGTGTAGATCCCCTGGAACAGCCGGGACTTACAGTTTCCACCAATCCCTTTTCGAGTTCTGTCAATATATCAGTGACCGGTGCTTCCGGACCGGCTGATATTGCAATCTACGACCTGTCAGGCCGAAACATCCTCAGGACGGAGCTGGCGGCCGACGCCTCCTTCACCTGGGATGGAAAAACAGCATCTGGCGAAACCACTCCTGCTGGTACATATCTGATCCATGCCACCAGCCAGACCGGGCAGATGATGAGAACGCTGGTTACAAAACTCTAAGCCGAACCAGCAGGCAGTACATTGAAATGGGCCGGGCTGACTGTCCGGCCCTTTAATCCAATTCGACTCCAAGAACTCTCCTTGCACAGGAGTATCTGCGGGAGTAGTTCGAATGGCTCAGAGGAGTTATCACAACACCCCGGTCAAGATATGACGAACAGTGTATGAAATCCCCGTCCCCCAGGTATATGCCTGTATGCTTCGGATTGTTGAATATCAGCAGATCTCCAGGCTGAAGGTCTTCCCGGTTAACCGCTACTCCCAATGTTTCCACAGCACTGACGGTTCGAGGTAAAGCAATACCGTTGTCGTTGAATACCCTCCAGGCCAGGCCGCTGCAGTCGAACCCGCTGCTGTCCGTTCCACCGTATACATAGGGTACTCCAAGATAGGAAACAGCATCGCTCAGGATGCTTTCCACAAGCGCAGAGAGTTCCTCATTCTCTAATGTAATGATAGGTGTTTCCCCGGAGAACACGAGTGAAACAGAAAGTGCCAGAAGCATTGTTAAAAACAGTTTTACCTTAATCCGCATATTTCTTCTTTCTTAAAGGTAAGCGTGACCCCAAATGTTAAGAATGCTAATTTTCAACGCCTGACCCCAAATGCTTATTCGTCTCGTATAGAAGAATTGAAGCACTGACGGCAGCATTGAGAGATTCCACTCCCCCGGTCATTCGCAATGCCACTGTTCCGCTGCAATACTTGAACGTCGCTGCCGAAATTCCGTGGGCTTCCGAACCTATTACCAGACCAAGACATATTTCCTGCCTGCAAAGCCTGTTGACGTCACCGCCCGAAGCATCTGCGCCGATAAATTCAATTACATGTGAATTACTCTGCATGAAAGCTGCAAGATCTGCATCGAAAACTACAGGTACGATTGAGTTCAAACCGGCAGCAGCGCGGGTAACCTTGGGAGCAAAAGGACAACAGCTGCCCCTGCCGGCGATAATCGCGGCGCATCCGAAGGCGGCTGCGGATCTTACTATTGTGCCCATGTTCCCCGGGTCAGATATCCCGTCCAGCAGAAGGAAAACGCCCTTTCGCGGAATATCGTCAATATTAACTGAAGGAACAGAACAGACGGCCGCTAGTCCCTGTGATGTCTTCGTGTCCGAAATGTCGCTGAAAAGCTTATTCGGTATCTCCATTACAGGGATACTCATTGCCTCTGCCTTCTCCGCCACAGTCCCGGATAGCCCGGCAGCCATGTCGGATATAAGTATCCACTCGGGAGTTCCTCTCGAAATGTAATCAGAAATGAACCTTGGACCTTCCATAAGGAACAGTCCGTATTTCAGGATTCCGGATCTTGCGAGAAGGCTTCTCGTGATTTTCAGTTTCGTATTCGAAGGGCTGATGATCTTACCCCTCATATTTCACTTACTGAGGATTTCCCGGATTATCGTGTCGATATCGGCTTCTGGTGATTTCCCGGTCAGGGTTTGAAGAAGAGACACATCGGGCGCTCTTCTGCGCATATCCTCGAAGTCATCGGGATATGCTTCTTCGTAGGGAATCAGAATTATCTCTGAACTGGAGCCTGATATTCTCCTGACCTTCTCAGCAAGTTCTCTTATTGAAATTTCCCCGGTAGATCCGATATTGATAACTTTGCCCACGGCATCAGGGTTCTCAATCAGAGAAACTATAGCCTCAACTATTTCGTAAACCAGGCTGAAGCACCTGGTCTGTTTGCCATCACCGAACACAGTTATTGGTTTACCACTCACCGCCTGTTCAATGAACCTTGGAAGGACCATCCCATACCTGCCCGACTGACGGGGACCTACGGTGTTGAAAAGCCTTCCGATCACAACAGGCAGCCCTTTGGCTTTCCAGTACGCCAGCGCAAGAAACTCATCTATCGCCTTGGAGCAGGCGTAACTCCATCTGCTTCTGCAGGTAGCCCCGAGAACGATGTCCCCATCCTCACGGAAAGGAATACTTTCGCTCTTTCCGTAAATTTCGGAAGTTGACGCGATAAAAACAGGTGTACCGCAGGATTCAGCAGCCATCAGGACGTTCTCGGTTCCCTTGACATTTGTTTCGATGGTTTCCACAGGCTGCCGGATGATGTTCTCCACTCCAACTGCGGCGGCCAGGTGGATAACGGTTCCGCATTGATGCACCAGCCCCTTTATCAGAGATTCGTCAAGAACGGAACCGACTACCAGCCTGAATAAGGGTTTGTCGGAACATCCATCCAGATTGGAAAGGCTTCCCGTCGAGAGATCATCAAGTACAAGAACGCTTTTTCCTCTTGAAAGAAGCAGCTCACAGAGGTGCGAGCCTATGAATCCCGCTCCGCCTGTTACAAGGTAATCGTATTCTCTGGGTCCGGACATCTGATTTCCTTTCCTAGTGCGGAACTATGCTGAGAAGAACTCCGGCAGCGATGGCACTTCCTATAACTCCTGCGACATTAGGTGCCATTGCGTGCATGAGAAGGTGGTTGTTCCTGTCATACTTCCTTCCCTCGATCTCCACAACCCTGGCGGAATCGGGAACTGCTGAAACACCTGCCGCCCCGATAAGAGGGTTAATCTTGTTGTCTCCCTTGAGGAAAAGATTCATGAACTTCGCGAAGAGAACACCGCCAGCTGTTGCAATCGCAAAACTGATCGCACCCAACAGGAAGATCTTCAGAGAATCCAGGGTCAGGAAATAGGTCGCCTGGGTACTGGTTCCCACAGCGAAGCCAAGAAGTATGACAACAATGTTGTTAAGACTTCCCTGTGCGCTTTTGGCCAGCCTGTCGGTTACTCCGCTTTCCTTCAGTAGATTTCCGAAGAAAAGCATGCCCAGAAGAGTGATGGCTCCCGGAGCAATGAACGCCGTTATAAGGAAGGCGATTATGGGAAACAGAATTTTTTCGGTCTGCGAAACCTGGCGGACAGGTTTCATCCGGCGCAGACGCTCTTCCTTTGTTGTTAAAAGCCTCATGATCGGAGGCTGTATGACGGGCACAAGGCCCATATAGGAATAGGCTGCGATCGCTATAGCCCCGAGAAGTGTCGGGGACATCTGACTGGCGACGAATATCGCGGTCGGCCCGTCGGCACCTCCGATAATTCCGATGGAAGCAGCCTCCTGCAGGCTGAATCCGAGGAGCAGCGATCCCAGCAGTGTGATGAATATGCCTATCTGGGCTGCTGCCCCCAGAAGCAGCAGTTTTGGGTTTGAGAGCAGGGCACTGAAATCGGTCATGGCCCCAATACCAAGAAAGATCAGGGGAGGGAAAAGACCGCTCTTCACACCAAAGTAGAACAGACCGAAAACAGACTGTTGCCCGCCGAGAACATCCTGATAACCGATAGGCATCAGTTCGGGATTGTATGGAATATTGCCTGCGATTATACCGAATCCGATTGGCACGAGGAGAAGGGGCTCGTAATCCTTTTTGATGGCCAGGTATATCATTACAAGGCCGAGAATTATCATTACGATGTTGCCTATCTCCACCTGGCCGAATCCGGTATCATCCAGGTACGAAAGCAGGTCCAGCTGCTGACTGGGGCCCTGGAGGCTTCCGGTGATCCACATGATGAGTTTAGCCTGCATGTTTCACCAACCTTCGTTTCGAAGCGTCGTAGACAGTTGTGGATACAAGGCTTGCGAGCACAGACTCCGCAGGCGTACTTGAACAGTACGTCGAGGATGGATTTGCGAGCGTAACGAAGTAGACGCAGCTGTATGCGTCGCTGCAGTAGAAACCAGCATGTCCTAAGCTGGAGGTTCCCGGAAAATTCCGGAATGCTGGTGAGATATGCAGGCAAGAGGAAATGGACATTTATCAGCCTCCGACTTTCATGATGACCGCATTCTCGAGGATGCTCTCACCTTCGGATGCGAGAATTTCACCCACCTTTCCTGAGATAGGTGACTCTATCTCGTTTTCCATCTTCATCGCTTCCATTATCGCAACAGGCTGCCCCTTATTAACATCGTCACCTTCTTTTACCAGTATCTTGAGGATAACTCCGGGTAGAGGCGCTATAACGTCTCCGGGTCCGGCTGCAATACCAGGGGGGGAAGTTCTGTCTGGCACCTCAGCAGCGTTAAGAACCTGTCGATGCCTGTTTATCACCGGGGTCTTCGATGACTTTCTCATCGGGGCTTCAACCTTAACCCGGTAGGTTTTACCGTCGAGAGTTACATCCACCGTGTCATCCAGTATTCTTCCTAAATTAACAGTGTAAGTTCTATCGTTGATCGTTATTGTATACTCAGGCATTTGGGCGACTCCTGACTCTGTTCTGCAGCGATCCTGACTCCTGAATGTGTTCAGCCCTTCCTGCAAGCTTCCATGGAGTATAGGGTTTCTCATGAGCTTCCCAGGTCAGTTTCATATTCTCCACCTGGTCAAGAAGGCAGAAGTGAGCATGTATTGCCGCAGATACCGCAGCTACTTCCTCCGGGGTCATGGTTTTATCAGTATCCTGCCGTAAAAGAGATGATTTGTCCATTCTTCTTCGGTTCAGACCGAATCTGTCTTTAATCCAGCGCTCAAGGGCGGGGAGCATAAAAGTCAGCGCTACAAGCCCCGTGAATACGGTTATCATTCCTACCAGGGCAATCCCGAAACCCCCTTCAATATCAGCAGTATTGAATTGAATTGTCACAAGAATCACCGCTCCGGCCAAAATCATAATGGGATATTCCCATGCTTTTTAGGAGGCATGGTCTGCCTTTTTCCCGCAAGCATTTCAAGCGCCTTTATAATACGGAACCTTGTATTTGACGCTATTATCACATCATCGAGATAACCTCTTGAAGCTGCGTCGTAGGGGTTTGCGAATTTTTCCCGGTACTGGTTCACCAGTTCCTTTTTCCTGGCAACGGGATCTTTTGCTTCATCAATATCACGTCGGAAGATTATCTCAACGGCCCCATCGGGTCCCATCACAGCTATCTCCGCCGTGGGCCAGGCATAGTTTATGTCCGCTCTGATGTGCTTTGAACTCATTACATCGTATGCTCCGCCGTATGCTTTCCTGATAATCACTGTGATTTTGGGCACTGTAGCTTCGGCAAAGGCGAAAAGAAGCTTCGCTCCGTTCCTGATTATCCCGCCGTATTCCTGCGCGGTTCCGGGCATGAAGCCGGGTACATCCACAAGGGTAATAACGGGGATATTAAACGCGTCACAGAAACGGACAAAACGAGCAGCCTTTACCGAGGCGTCGTTGTCCAGGACCCCTGCAAGGTAGGAGGGCTGGTTCGCAACCAATCCAATGGAGTGACCGTTCATCCTCGCGAATCCAACAATGATGTTGGGAGCGAAGCTCCGCTGGATCTCAAGAAATTCACCGTTATCAACGATGGCTTCAATTATCGTACGCATCTCGTACGGCTTGTTGGGATTGTCAGGCACAAATTCGTCCAGCCACATTTCCATCCTGTCTGCCGGGTCAGTGCAGGGAACTCTGATGGGATCCTCCATGTTGTTCTGAGGCATGTAACTGATGAGCTTTCTGATAATAAGGAGAGCTTCCCTCTCATTTTCACAGACAAGGCTGCATACACCGCTTCGTTTACTGTGAATTCCAGGCCCGCCAAGCTGATCCTTCGTTACATCTTCCCCGGTAACGGCTTTAACAACTGTGGGGCCGGTGACAAACATGTAGCTTATGTCTTTAACCATTATCGTGAAATCGGTTATGGCGGGACTGTAAACGGCTCCTCCGGCGCAGGGACCCAGTATGGCTGAAATCTGCGGGATAACACCGGAATAGAGTACGTTCTTCAGGAAGATCTTCCCGTACCCGGCAAGACTCTCGATCCCTTCCTGTATCCTTGCCCCTCCGGAATCGTTGAGCCCTATAAGGGGAGCGCCGTTCATGGCGGCCATATCCATGATCTTCAATATCTTCTCGGCGAAGGTTTCCGAAAGGCTCCCTCCGAATACTGTAAAATCATGTGAAAAGACGTATACCTGCCTGCCGTCTATCGTTCCGTAACCGGTGACAACTCCATCACCAGGGACCTTCTTCTTGTCCAGTCCGAAGCTTGTAGACCTATGAGTAACAAGCATATCGAACTCTTCAAAACTCTCGTCATCGAGAAGTAGATTTATTCTTTCTCTTGCGGTCAGCTTACCTTTTTCATGCTGCTTCGCAATCTTTTTCTCGCCACCGCCCGCAAACGCTTTTTCTCTGAGGGCATGGAGTTTATCGGCCTTTTCAAGAGAACTCATCTTAGCATTCCTTTTCAGGTTTCGGATGTTCACACAATTCGGTAAGGACCTTCCCGCTGGCCCGAGGATGAATGAAGGCTATTCTTGTTCCTCCAGCTCCTTCCCGAGGAACATTATCTATCATTCTTATGCCCTGGCGCTTCATTGAATCTATTTCTTCTTCAGCGTTGTCAACCGAGTAAGCAATATGGTGTATTCCCTGCCCACGCTTCTCAATTGCCTTCGCGATAGGACTCTCGTCCGAAGTTGGCTCGAGAAGCTCAATTCTGGATTCTCCAACACTGAACATGGCCACGCGGACTCTCTGTGAGGGGACTTCCTCTATCCCCAGGAAAGTCAACCCCAGATTGTCCCGGTAGAATGGCATCGACTCTTCCAGGTTCTTAACTGCAATACCGATGTGATCAATCCCTTTTACACTCATTCTCATTCTCCCGTTTATTCTTAAGAAATCCGGAAAGCATTTCACCTATCCAATAGGGAGTTGTCTTCCCCTCGAGAGTAGATTCTATTGCCTCTTCAATACTGCCGTACCTGTCCAGAATCAGTTCTTCAGCAAGTTCCCTTCCCTTTTCCCGGATAATACTGTTAAGTATCAGAGCGCTCCGTCTTCGCGCGGCAGCCTTACTACCGGTTCCCGAAGAAGCATAGCTGACAATAGCATCCGTAAGTTCTGCAACACCTTTCCCTGTCTGTGCGGAACACCTGATAACCGGGGGCCTGTCTGCCTGGTCGGGAATAAGATCAAGGCTGGCGTTCACCGACATTTCCAGTTGTTCCATGCCGGCTCTGTCAGACTTGTTAAGCACAATGATATCCCCAATCTCCATGATCCCCGCCTTCATGGTCTGAACCTCGTCACCCAGGCCGGGGACCAGGACCAGAAGAGTTATGTCCGCAATGGATGCAATTTCAACTTCCGCCTGGCCAACTCCCATGGTTTCGACAAGCACAGGGTTATATGATGCTGCGGCAAGAACTTCAAGAGCATCTCTTGTGGTTCCCGAAAGCCCTCCAAGGTGGCCCCTGTTTGCCATGCTTCGGATAAATACTTCCGGATCCGAAGCGTGATCCTGCATTCTTACCCTGTCCCCCAGAAGGGCTCCTCCGGAAAAGGGGGAGGATGGGTCCACAGCAATTACACCGACTTTAGTTCCATGCATTCTATAGTACGTTATAAGACGGTTTGTAAGTGTACTCTTGCCGGCTCCCGGGGGACCTGTAATACCTATGGTAAGGCATGACCGCTCTGGGTTGTAAAGGGAATGCAGAATCGAGGGAGCAAGAGAATGGCGGTTCTCAACCATTGAGAGAACTCTAGCCAGCCCCCGCTGGTCATAACTTCGTACTTTACATGCGAGATCCGCTGCCTCACTGGAAAGCAAGTCTACCTCCGGCCCGGCTGCTTCCGCGGGTGGCTCAGCGGGTCCGGATTTCCTGCTCAATGAAATCCACAACTTCGGTTGCGGGGGTTCCCGGTGTGAATATGGCTTTGAACCCCGCTTCTTTCAGCCCGGGGATATCTTCCTCCGGGATAACACCGCCGCCAAAAAGGACTATATCCGACCCGCCCTTCGATGCAAGAAGCCTGGCTACCTCAGGGAAGAGGTGATTATGGGCTCCGGAAAGAAGGGAGAGGCCAACAAAATCAACATCTTCCTGGATGGCTGCGTTGGCGATTGATTCAGGTGTCTGACGTATCCCGGTATAAATTACTTCCATACCAGCGTCTCTAAGGGCTCTCGCTATATATTTAGCTCCCCGGTCGTGCCCATCGAGACCAGGTTTTCCAATCAGTACTCTTATTTTGCGATCCATTGCCGCCTCCGGTTACTTTCAATGCGTTAATCCCGCTGCTTTGCAGCGGGAACCCATGTTAATCAGTTTTCAAATTGCCTTCGTTTTACCTTCGTTGAAACACTTCCCGAAAGCTCTTTCAATCACCATAATATAATTGTCTTTATTTTGTAAGCATAACCCAGACCTGGAGGTTCCAGTTTGAAGAATATAATTCTTGTTTTATCAGTGCTGACAGCGGTTTCAATCGCAGGCGTAAGTGGCGATATGGTTGAGGGATACCTTGGTCAGATCGGAGATGAACTGGTTTACGAAAGGGTTGAGAACGAGTTCATGCTGCTGGCAGAAATAGAGGATGGATCCCAGATCCCCTATATGTACATTCTTGTGGACCCGGAAATGGAAGGGTGCCTTCTTGTAGCTCTTACTCCCGGTATGGTGCCCCAGTCCGGAGCCGAAAGAACTGCTGCCCTCGAAGTAATTGCGCAGCTTAACTGGAACAATACATGGGTCAAATTCGCAATAGATCCTGAAACGGGTGAAGTATCGGCCATGTACACGTTTTCCACAGAGAACGGGCTTGGTTTCGATTCCTTTGCTGTGATGCTCAACCTTCTTCTAGGCACCGTAGACGAGAATTGGGATACGCTCCTGGCTATCTGATTTTCTGCAATAGGGGGAATTAAATGTTCGGCAATATAGCCATATGCTGCGGTAGGGCCAGCCAGACGCTCGGATTCCGTATTTGTGAAATCCTCGGAATAGAGCCTGAGCCTGTGGATTTTGTACAGTTCTCCAACGGAAATCTTATGGTGAATTTCGTTGGAGAAACGGTTCGCGAAAAGGATGTGTTCGTTATACAGTCCGGGGAGAGGTCTATCTTTCAGGACAGGGAAAAAGCCTTCGGTACTGTTTCTGGTGACATTATGGAGCTGCTGCAGATGATATACGCTCTCAAGGACAGCGCTGGAAGGATAACCGCGGTAACACCCTATTTCCCCTACGCAAGAAGCGATAAGAAGGATAAACCGAGGATCGCCATAACCGCCAAGATGATGTTCGACATGCTTGAATCGATTCAGGCAGACCGGGTTCTAACCATGACACTCCACTGCCCGCAGAGCCAGGGTTTCAGTAATATCCCCGTTGATCAGCTTCACGCGGACGAGGTTTTTCTTGACAAGATAGTCTCTTTTGGATCGGATAAGCTCGCTTTCGTTGCCCCTGATTCGGGCAGCATCATGAACAACGATTTTCTGGCAATGCATGTAGCCCGCTCTCTAAAGGAAGCCGGGCGATCTCCGGACATCGAAACAGGTTATGTAAAAAAGGTCAGGGTTGACGACAGCGAAACACCTCACGTAAGAACAGTCGAGGGTATAGACGACCTTACCGGCAGAACTGTCATCATGAACGATGACGAGACTCTTTCGGGTAAAAGCCTTGTAATGTGTGCTGATATTGCATTTGAACGGGGAGCGAAAGAGGTATATGCTTTTGTTACCCACGGCATTCTATCCTGTAATGCCGTTCGCAGGATCGAGAACAGCCCCCTGACGAAGCTGTACGTAACCGATACGGTCGAGTTCGATACTGAGGCCGCTGAAATGGTTATAGGGGGTCCTGTCACAAAAATTGAAACCCTCTCCGTCGCAAGGATATTCGCTGAGGCTATAAAACGAACGCATGAAGGAAAGAGCCTGAGTTCACTATTCCTTGGAAAATAGCATCCTCCCGGGAACCCCTTTCTGAATAGATGAGAAGAGGTCAGATGGAAACATTCAGCTTTGAGGTATATACGAAGCTCCATGCTGAATCTGTTGCCCGAATGTGGTCCGAAAGCAGAGAGGGCTGGCCACCGGGATTTCTTGGCGCATCTGAATTCACAGCCGAGAGCATTGAGATGGAGGAGAATTCCTCCGGTAAGCTGTTCACCGTGCTTGCTATCGATGGAAACAGAGTTGTGGGATACTGCCGGACAACGCCCTACGGCGGCGAACCTGATGCGGCATATGTAGCTCTTCTTAATGTAGTGCCCGACCTTCACGGCAGAAAGCTTGGCAAAAAACTCCTTCTGGACGCTGTCAGAAGAACCGCTGAAAAAGGGTATTACCGGATTGACCTCCACACCTGGCCTGCAAACCTCAAAGCCATGCCCCTTTACAAAAAGACAGGGTTCTTCTGGGTGCCCGACAGCATGGTCTACATGCAGAACTACATGCCATTCCTTCTTGGCAGGACCGAATTCAGAGATTTCATGGAGGATACCGACTGGTACGGCTGTTTCATCAGAGAGCTTGCAGTTGAACCTGATGAACAGAGAACCGGGACGGGGCGGGAAGTTTTCAATTACCTGTTCAGAATCGGAGATGATAGCTTCAGGGCTGAATTCGATCGCAGGGGAAGGATCCTTTCCTCCCTTCATACCCCCTTAATATCGGCATCGTTTAAAAGAAATAGCGGCAAAATATTCTATGGAAAACCCGTCAAAGTCAGCATCGAAGGAAATTTCCTTCCGCAGGAACTGCGGATAGAAACACATAAATACCTTACTGCACCAAAATCCCTGACGGTTCAGGAGGCCGTAGAGGGCTTCGATGTCACTCCAGAGCCGGTGGAAGTACCTATTCCGTACACGGACAGGTCCCCGAGAGTTTCTACTCTTCTGCCCGGTGATAACCCGCTTTCAATCGGGATAGGTATCAGGGCTGAGGAACCCGTTTCAGTTCTATCTTCTCCGGTGCGCAGAATCGCGCCTGAACAGAAAGAGCTTGCCCTGGATATCAGGAAGCTTGCAGAAACGGATTCTTTCAGACTGGAAGCAAGGCTAAGTGGAGAGGTTTTCCTGAACGAGACTTACCCATTGGAAGAAACCATCTTTCAGAAGGTAAGCATCCCTCTTCCCAAGCTTACAGGCGGACCTGCCGAACTGGGTTTGACCCTGTTCCTGGATGGAAAAGCAGGTGCGGAGGAAAAGATCATTCTTGTCTGTGGCCCCTATACTGGCGCACCCGAAGCCTTCCTTGCCCGAAAAACAGCAGTTATCGTGGGAAAGGAAAGTACCCTTGCCGTATCAAGAACAGGGGTTTGGGGATCTATATGGATACCGGGTGAGGACGACAGGGAAAAGATTGCCGGAACAATAAGAATCTCTGCAGGGCCACCATATTGGAACTCCGATCTTCTTCACCAGGTGTACGACATCAAATTAGGGAATGGCGAAGTTATAGCTGAAACAGCATGGCCATCGAGACCGGGGTTGAAATTTGAAGCCAGATACAGGCTTGACGCGGCAGGTTTCATGATGGTTGAAAGCAGCGTCATTAACGAATCCTCTGCTGATCAAAAGGTTAGCTTTATCGCCAATTGGAACGGAGGGTTTCCATTCATCAGCGGAAAAAGGATCATCCCTCTCAAAAAGGGGCTTCTGGTCTGCCGGGAAGTGTACAATCAGATTCCCGACAGGTCAGAAGACTACCCCAGAGATACGGCGGAACTGGCTGCCCCCTGGCTTGCAATGTCCAGCGATAGCAAAACCCTGATGGCCTGGTTCCCCGGCTGGAAGAAATTGCAGTACGGCAGGCCTGAAACCGAAAAGCTGATCGCAGCACCAGGAGAAAGGGTTGTGTCTCCTCCTTTCAGGGTGCTTCTATCAAAAGGAGATCTCCAGGATCTTCTCAGTGATGCAAGGATACTTGGCTGGGACACCGGTCCTTCATTGAAAAAGATAGAATTCATCGATCACAATATCGAGCCTGTTATGGGAGAAGGTTACGAATTGAAGCTTTCCCATAACCTCCTTGGAAAACGGAGCGGGGTCATATCTATAGACGGAGCAATAGAAGCCGAAGGTTCCATCAGCACTGGAAGTTCAATATCGGCAGCGGTTAACAAAGCGGGTAGCGCAGATATTTCCCTTACTATTGCCGGCAGGGAACTCGTTTATCCGATAAGGATTATCAGCAGCACAGCGCCTCCTGCCGAGCTTTCAGAGAAGGACGGTATTCTTACTATATCCGGCGGCAGACTGAAAGCTCTTATCGATCCATCGGAGTTCGGGCATGTATACAGCCTGCACCTCGATGGAATTGAATATCTCATGTCTTCCCATCCGGGACCCTCCGATTTCGCCTGGGAAAAACCCTGGTTCGGAGGTATTCACCCCAAGATCAATGATCGCAACAAACCTTTCAGACTCGACTCCATTGACTGCAGTTGGAAGGAGTATCAAACTCCTGCCGGTGGTCTGCTGGAAAAGGGCTGGGAGATGCTCTGGAAGGTGGATCACAAGAAGTACGGCTCTCTTTACCTTACATGGAGAGTTTCTATGCTGCCTGAAGCGCCCATTCTCAAGACATATTTCTGCCCCCGGGCCATTAGCGATGCCTACCTGGGAGGTGAGTTCGATATCAGAGGATTCCTTTCCCCCGGAGGAGAACATGACAAGGGAATCCTTTCCGCACAGAGCAAGCCTCTTCTGAGGCAGGGCAGGAAGCATGCGGGTGCGTGGTTCGATACCGGTCGCTGGGGCCGGGTGGAAACCCCGGGAAAGGGTTTTGTTGAAGTTCATTCCGCCAGTGAAGGGATCCTTTTCGCTGAGGATTATGCTGACAGCGGAAGTCACTTATCAATTTTCAACATCCTGGATAGAAAAAGAGAGATAGAAGTTCTCTGGATATTCGGGAACTGCGAGGATGACGAAGCTCTTTCCCGGATTTTCAGAGCACAGCTGGCCGATAAATCCGGTTAATCTGGCGATCAGGGAGAGACCCCGACAATCGGTGACGGGGACGAAGAAAGGCTGTGTAGAAATTCTTCAGCATGAATGTGCCTGATCCCCTGATACGATCCTCCCACCGGTTCATCCATTGATACGACATATTTGGGATAATTGTCGGGGATGCCCAGCAGGTTACCGAATTCCCTGTCCCTGACCTTGTCATCCGGGATCATATAAGCTACCTGTACATACATGCGTTCGCCATGTCTTTCGCAAACGAAATCAACTTCTCGGTCACCGAGCTTTCCGACATGCACCTCGTAACCAGCAATCTTAAGATGCATGAAAACGACATTCTCCAAGATCCCGTTGATGTCTGTCAATCGATAACCGACAAGTGCATTGCGAATTCCAAGATCCTCGTAGTAGTACTTCTCGCCAACCTCGAAGATCTTTCGACCAACGATATCCGACCTGCGGACTTTGAATACAAGAAAAGCAGTGCACAGATGAGAAAGATAGTCCAGCACCAGGTTGTGACTCACATTTACTTTTTGTGATTTCAGGAACGCACTGATCCTCCTGGCCGATACCAGGTTTCCTACGTTGTCAGCAAGGAAAAGAGCAAGCCGCTGAAGAAAGTCAACATTGCGGATCTGATACCGCCCCACCACATCCTTGAGAAGTATGGCATCAAGGATGTTGCGCAGGTAATCAAATACGGTTTCTTCATCAAGCGGAAGATTACGCAGGTACGGAAGTCCTCCGAACCGCAAGTATGATGAAAATGCGTTCCGACTCCTCTCAAGCCCATGAAATTGCAAAAACTCACCATAGCTGAGACTGTAGACTTTGATCTCCACATACCTGCCTGACAGAAGAGTGGCCAGCTCACCCGAGAGAAGCTCTGCGTTACTACCGGTGCAGATGATCTCGGTTTCACCCAGAGCACTGAGGCTTCGCAGTGCACGTTCAAAATCCATGATATCCTGAATCTCGTCAATCAGTAAAACCAGGCGGTGATCATTGACGCGATGTTTCTCAACATGTGAAAGCAGATCCTCAGAGGTTCGGACAGCTGCAAACTCGTGAAGTTCTTTGTTGATATAAATGACCTGTACATCAGGATCAGCTGCAGTTATTCGATCCATTAGCTGGAACAGCATGTAGCTCTTGCCTACACGTCGTTGACCAACGAGAACCTTTATGATCCCCTTGCCCAGATACGGTTCGATGCGGTTCAGATACAAAGGACGCTCTATATACTCGGGTATTTTCATACAACCCTCCTATATCAATGGAGAATATGACTACACTTTCATGATGTGTTAATTATAAACAACAGAATTAGAATTGCAAGTAGTTATGGCAGGTATACTCAACAGTTATAAGGTCAAGTAGACTATGCCTGAAATACCTGCAGTCAAACATCGTTGCCGGCAGATATACACCCGAGCCGCTATCAGGATTGACACTTATCGACAAGCCCTGTATTCTCATTTTAACGCCCGGAAGAACTGAAACGAGTATGACCGGAAAGTATTGAATTCAGATGGATTGGTGGTGCCTGTATGTCTTTTTTCGTTTTACCCCTTATCATGATACTCTCATTCGAGATAGGACCCACTGCGGGAGCCTTCATTCCTGTCCAGGACAAGGATGACCCCTGGGGAATCAGCTTCATCTTCGGAGTGAAAGCCCGATACGGATTGCCCTTCATTGACCTGGAGGGTGAATTGCAGTTTACTGAACTGAATATTGATCCCGATTCCTCAAGAGGTTTCGATTATTCCATGGTTCCCTTCACCCTGGGAGCTTCCCGGAATATGCTCGGAATGAGGTTTGGTGCCGGGGGAGCTCTATACTCGATTGAAGCAACAAGAGAGATAGAAGAAGAGCTCAACGCAGTCTGGAAGGGTACCTATCCGGGCGCTTACATCTCACTCGGAAAGGATTTCAACCTCTTCTCCTGCACAGCTGACCTCTCAGCCAAGTTCAACATAATCAACTTCGACGGTCTGTGGATCGGGCTGACAAGTTCTTTTCTCTTCTGAACCCGCTTTACCGCTGAAGCCAGATCCTTCCCATTGAAGAAGGATAGAAATCGATGGGATAAACCCAGGTTCCGAAATCTTCTCCTGCGGACCTGTAAACATGTACTGATGCAAAGTCATCCTCTTGCTCAAGAAGAGCAATATCAACTGCCAGCTCGATAGACCATCTTCTATCTTCAACACTGATTACAGTATCAAAGCCGTTCTCCCAGTCGATCAGCTCTCCTTCAGCGGTGAAAATCAATGCCTCCGATGAACCGTCCCTGAATACCTTCAGCCACAGGACAGAGCCTTCCTGGGAGTTGAAAATGAAGCCTCCGTAGTCTTCGCTCTCTTCCTCGCAGTCCGCCATTTTCATGAAGATGAAGAGCCGCTCTCCGTCATTGGCGGCTGCGAACTGAGTTGCTGGAATTTGGGTGGGCTGACCTGAGTAATCCGCGAAATCCGTATGGAATGGAGCCCTGTACTCTCCCTCTGCTCCCTCTCCATCAAGTACCGCTTCGGAATAGAAAGCGTTTGCTGTGCGTAGAACCTGCCATGAGTAGTCGAACTGTAATTGTTTGTCCCGTCCGCCGTATTCCAGGCTGACGGATATTTCAGGTGAAGGGTAAGGGCTGCCTTCGGGGGATTGGGTAAAGACCAGTTCCACCGGTTGGTCGAAAAGTTCAATGTCCAGTGTTTCCGGGTTCAGATTCCAGGTTCCCGGGTTAATCTCCAGAATCACTGTTCTGGGCTGATTCTCCTGGGGAACCAGCGTCATGACCGCGGATTCCAGTTCCTGTTCAAGGGGTCTCGCCTCTATAAGCTGTTCCTCGTACAGGTATGCAAGGTTCATTTCCTCACCGGTATTGATGGTTTCAGGATGCACTCCTCTGGCATCAACAGCCGCAAATACAACCGAATCCGGCCAGACGGTCATCCACCCGAGCTGAGTGAAATTACCCGTTTCCGGGTCGGGCTCCGGAACGGCACTGCCGGACGGTCCGGCTGAAAGGTACAGAATCCCGTTCAAGCGCTCGGCGGCGAAAAGATGGATATGTCCTCCAACCACAGCCAGGGGAGCTGCTTCCTCCATTATCCCCCTGAATTCACTTACAGCAGTTGAATCCTGCCATGCCATGAACCAGAATGGTTTATGCGTGACGAAGATCCAGGGGTTATCGGTATCTATACCGTCTACGAGGTCTTTTATAGCTTCCAGATTTTCTTCTGTGAACCCGTATTCCATTGAAGAATCCCAGACTACGAATGTGATGCCCAGTATCTCCTCTATTCTTGAGGGTTCGGTCCCGGTGTACTGCCTCCAGTACTCAGCGGTCTCCTCGTTCCAGATATCGTTATTACCGGGTGTGAAAACGAAGGGGAAGGTGGTGGTGAGCCTTTGCAGTTCAGGGAGGATATTTTCCCAATCCTCAACCGCTGTTTCAACATCACCGTCACCCTCAACAAAATCGCCGACGGAAAGAACAATATCCGGTACCATTTCGATTATCGCGCTCACGGCTATTTCGAACTCGGCATCATCCGGCCTGCCTGTTCTATCTCCCAGAACAGCTATTCTAACCGGGAATGAAACCAGAAGGACAAGAAGTATACTGGTCATTATTCTCCCCTTTTTTCTGCGTTCTTTTCTCTTCCAAGTCGGAAGAATTCCTTTAAAAGCTGGGCGGATTCATCACTGCAGCATCCTCCAAATACCTCTGGGTAGTGGTTGAGGTCAGGCATCTTGAGAACATCAGTGACAGATCCAAATGCACCGAAGCGTTTATCCGGGGCTCCATATACTATCCTAGGTATCCGGGACAACAGGGCCAGCCCGGCACACATCAGGCAGGGCTCAAGCGTGGAATAAAGGGTGCAGCCCTCAAGCCTCCAGTCCTCTCTGTCCTCCGCTGCAGCAGATATTACGAGATGTTCAGCATGGGAGGTAGGCATTCCGGTTTCAGCTGTTCTGTTCCGGTCAGCGAAAAACCTGCCTGAGGACTCCACAAGAACCGCTCCGACGGGAACTTCTTCCGCCTCAAAGGCTTCTTCTGCCTTTTCAAGGGCGATTTTCATCCAGTATAGATCAATTTCAGTAAGTCCCATTTCAGCCTTCTTCTGCAAATACGGCTTCAATCTCGTCAGGATCCCTGGGAATAGCCGCTGAGAGTATGATGTTCTCTATATCACCTATAAGAACATCGTCCTCTATCCTTATCCCTATTCCCTCCTCCACCGAGTAGAAACCAGGTTCTACTGTAAGTACCATCCCTGCCTTCAGTTCATCACTTATTACATTCTCGTCATGTGTATCCAGTCCTAAATGGTGGCCGATATTGTGATAATAATACTTCTCTATGTCCTCTTCGTTATCAATGATGCCCTTCTTCAGGAGAATTCCTGCGAAGAATTCCTTCACTTCGCGGTTCCAATCGGAATGTCGTTTTCCAGGCCTGAGGAGGCGGATTGCCTCCTTCTGAACGCCGATAACCATTTCGACCAGCTCTCGCTGCCTTTCAGTGTATTTACCGTTGATCGGGAATGTTCTTGTGATATCAGCGTTGTAGTAATCCTTCCTTGCGCCAAAATCAAGAAGAAGCATAGTCCCGTCTTCAAGAGGTTTGTCATTATCAGCGTAATGAAGGCATGTAGCCCTGCTTCCTCCGGCAACAATAGCCGGGAATGCCGGCGTCTTCTCTCCGTTTTTCATAAATTCGTATAGAAGCTCCGCCTCGAACTCGTACTCGAGCATTCCCGGTTTCAGCGCTTTGAGAGCATGCAGAAACCCCTGGCGCGTGATTTCAATTGCTTCCTTCATGGTTTCCAGCTCTTCTGGTCCCTTGATCATCCGCAAACGGAAAATATCCCCCGAAATCCTGCCGAATTTCAGGTGAGGGTAGGAGGATATCAGCCTGTTGGCAAAGTTCAGGCGGTTGCCGTTGTCCCCTGTAATACCTGCGACAGGGAAATCAACCCATACCTTTTCGATCCCCCAGCGCATTATTATCCTGTCTATCCATTTCTCTACCGTGCTGTTGAATGAGATCTTTTCTATTCCCGTCCGTTCGGCAGCTTCCTCCTTCGTAAGTACGGATCCGATCCATTTGGCATGGGTTTCGTCGTAAGCATCAATGAAAAGATCCTCCCGGGTATCCATTCCCGCTCTGCGATGAATGACAAGCCATGTTCCGGACTGATCAACTCCCGTGAGGTAAACAAGGTTCAGGTTGGGAGTGTACGAATATTTACCGTCGGCACTTGTGGGCTTTGGGGTGGATGGAGGAACAATAATCAGAAACTCCTCCGGCATTATTTCGATCAGCCTTCTTCTTCGTTTCGCATAAACTTCTGAACTGAACATTCCGTCCTCCATTAATCCTTCACTGGTGCGATGAGATCATCAAGGGCAAGCTTTGGAACGTGGTGCCTGTCCTTCTCGTCTCTGTAATACCTGATGTCTCCATCAGTTTCCTCAAGTACTATTTCCTCACCAGGCAAGCCAAGGGCGATTATCAGAAAAGGGTGATACCCCTCGGGCGTTCCCGCGGCTTCCTCTATCATGGTGCAGTCAAAGCTCATGATCATGCACGACCCGTAACCGGATTCCCTGGCGGCAAGCACTATATATGCGGCGGCAATCCCGGCATCCACTGGAATATGACGTCTCTCCCCGATCGGGGCATGTATGATAATATAGGCTGGAGGTTTTTGGCCCTCTTCAGGACCATTCCAGTCTTTAAGGTAACCCGCCCATTTCAATGCAGGGAAAATCCGCTGGCAGTGTTTTCTTTCCGTAACCGGTGTAAAGCGAAGAAGCTGGAGGTTAGCCCCGCAGGGAGCAAGACGAGCCGAATCTATGAAGCGGAAAAGCTTCCTTTCCGACAGAGCGATCTCCTGCCTGAAGCGCCTGACCGACCTGTTTTCCTTCGCGATGTCATGTATTCCCATTCCACCCTCCTTCATCTATTTATGGAATATAGTAATATGCGGAGTAACTGCGCGATGGAACAGAAAGGGCAGGCCGAAGCCTGCCCTGTTCAGTAGCGAAGGAGGTGGAAAATGAAGGCTGCTACTTTGCCGCTACACTCACATCATCAAGAAGAATGGAGGGGTACATACCTCCCGTGGTAGAATCGTGGAGACGGTTCTCCACGGATTCGATGTTGTTCAGAACGTCGTAAACGTTTCCGGATACCATTCCATCCCTCACTCTTCCCTTTATTTCGCCGTTCTCAACGTAAAATCCCGGATTGAGCCCTACCGAAAAATCACCGTTGAGAATATTACCGGAGTGAGCGCCCAGAACTCCAAACACTATCACTCCTCTGTCGATACCCTTGATCATATCCTCGAAGGAGACGTTTCCGGGGGCGATACGGCTACAGCTGAGCTGCGGCATGGGAGGCAGCGAGACGGTTTCCCCGCCCCACATTCCTCCCCTGTATCCTGTTCCCGTGGGTTCTTCTTTGAGCTTAGCAGCGTAATCGAGGTTAAGTACAAGATTTTTGAAGACACCCTTCTCGAAGATAGTATGCTTCTTCGCAAGTATTCCTTCATCATCAAAGAAATGCTGGTCGACCTCCAGCGGATCTGCGGGATCTCCATAAAGGGTAAATTTGTCAGAAAAAACCTTCTCTTCCCGCCTGTTCTGTAGAGGGGATACTCTGTCGTAGAAGGATTTACCTGATGCTGCCGCTGAAAGTCTCCACAGCAGGGTGAACATGGTATCCGGTGTGAAAACCACCTTCATACTACCGGTTGGTATGGAAGCCTCGGGAAGACCGGAAGCGTAGAGATCCATAAGCACATCCAGCTCTTTTTCGGGAAAATCCCCAGCCTGTCTGGATTGGTAGAATTTCCGGACAGCCGTTTCTGTATTGGGAAAAAGCAGGGATGCAAAAATGTACATAAAGGCGCTTTTTCTGGAAAAGTTAAGCCCGTTTGTATTCATGATGGCCATATCCTGAATTCCCCTGGCTGAGTTGACGTTGATCTGTCCTTCAACTTTCCGGTTTAGATAATCCAGCACTTTGCCCGAACGGGAATGAAGGTCATGGAAACCCATCCTGGAAATTGATTCATCCGGCAGCCATGATTCCGGGATCTCGGATGGCCCGGGGAAGGAAAAACTCGCTTCGACTCTGCCCTTCAGAGAATCCAGAGCGTTTTTTACAAGTTCATCCCTGCTCAGAAGGTTTTTCGTATATGCGGTCCCTATTCTGCCGTCCTTGAGGATTCTAAGGGCATAGCCTGACTGAATGGATGCCGACATGTCACAGGGTTTTCCATTTCTCATATCAAGGGAACTGGAATCTTTCCTGATCGAGAACACTTCCGCCTGATCGGATACTCTTGCTGCTATATCCAGTAGTTTCTTCATATTACACGCCTCCTACTACCATGTTGCGGATCAGAATATGGGGTGATCCCAGGGCGGATTTGATATTGAGCTGCCCCTTACCGCAACCGCCCCGCTCCGAAAGCTCCATATCATTCCCTATCGCTTCTATGTTCTGGAGGGTTGTGAAAAGGTTGCCCATTATGTTGATATCGCGGATCATGGGACCTATTCTGCTGCCTTCAACCTTAAAGCCGTACTGTGCCCCGAATGTGAAATTCTCTCCACTTGTCTGGCCACCCTTGCCATCTATCAGGTACAGCCCATCTCCCAGTTCTGCAAGAAGATTATCCAGGGTCAGGGAGCCGGGCTTTATGTATATGGTTCCCATCCGGATGATGGGCTCGAAACGCATATCTTCTGCAACAGTATGACCGCTTACGGGCTCTCCGAACGCACTTGCGGTTCTACGGGAATGAAGCCTTCCGGTTAGAACCCCTCTATCCATAAGCGTGACAGGTTTTACCGCAACACCCTCGTCATCGTATACGTAGTAGCCAATCTGATCGGGCAGGGTTGAGTCCGCAATAATGGTTATTACGTCAGAGCCAAGCTGCTCTCCCAGTAACATCTTTTCTCTGAGGGAGGGATTGTCCTCTATCAGGTCAGCTTCGCTGAAATGACCGAAGGCTTCGTGTGTAAATACACCGGCTAACATTGGACTGAGTATTACGTTATAGGTACCGCCCTTAACCGGTTCAGCATCCAGGAGCCTCGCTGCTATCTCTGCCTTTTTCACGAAAACATCTTCCCTTGAAAGCAGCCTGTTGTACCCGTCGGCTCCTCCGATGGCTACCCTGATATTCTGAACAAGGCTGCCGTGCTTGGCTATAACTTCCCCGGCTATGTTGGTAGTCATTATCTCTTCGGAAACTGCTGTCCCTTCCGAATTCACATAGTGCTTTTCTCTGCCTATCTCTATGTAGTATAGGTTAGTGGTCTCGATCATGGGCTGCTCCAGCATGAGATCATTGTACTTGCGGAGAAGTTCTATCTTATCATCTATACTTATCTCTCTGGGATCTCCATCAAGAACGAGTTTGATATTCTCGACAACCACAGGAACGGAGGCGAGTACAGATTTTTTCCCTCCAGTGGCGATTATCGTTTCTGCTCCCTCAACAGCAAGCTCCAATGCGCGCGGAACGTCTTCCTCCCTTGTTACGGTTGCAGATGAAAACCCGCCATTCTTCCCCACACGGATAACGTATCCATCTGTTCTGTTCGAACCGGCGCTTCTGATTTCTCTACCGGCAAAACCAATTTTGGTCTCGGTTTTAATCTCATACCTGATATCGATGAAATCAGCTTCAACACCGCTTATCATTGACTTAAGCCTGTCAATCATCAGAACTCCCTTCGAAATTAAAGCCTGTAATCTGTTTCATTATTATGCAATATGGGATGAACATAATACATAGGTACAAATATCGAGTCAGATTCATTTTATGCTTCTCCTTGACCTTAACCTGCTACGGAATCATTGTAGTGGAACGAATTTCAAATTCATATGTTTATAATACTGAACCAGTTGAACATTCCTTTTCTGTTGGAGGATATTATGAGAAAGCTCCTGCTCTCTATTACTTTTTTACTCATGGTTACGATCGTATCCGCCGATCCGCCATCATATTACGATCTCCGTGATGTCGGGGGAACTAATTATGTGACCTCCGTCAAAAGCCAGCAGGGCGGTACCTGCTGGACATTCGGGGCAATGTCTTCTATGGAAGGCAACCTGCTCATGACTGGCGCCTGGGCAGCTGCCGGAGAAACGGGAGAACCTGACCTGGCCGAATACCATCTTGACTGGTGGAACGGCTTCAACCAGTTCAATAACGATGACACAGATCCTCCAACAGGAGGCGGGCTCGAAGTACACCAGGGGGGAGATTACCTTGTAACCTCGGCATACCTCACCAGGGGAGAGGGAGCTGTGCGTAACATTGACGGACAGTCATACATAACCGCTCCCGACCGATACCTTGCTTCGTACCACTACTATTACCCTCGGGAGATAATCTGGTACATCGCCGGTGCCAGCCTTGAGAACATCGATGTTATCAAACAGGCTATTATAGATTACGGTGTAATGGGGACCTGTATGTGCTACAGTGGATCGTTCATGAATGGCGAATACGAACACTATCAGCCGGTATCGGATCCTCAGGATCCGAACCACGCGATTTCAATAGTAGGCTGGGACGACTCAAGGGTAACCCAGGCTCCCAGCCCCGGAGCCTGGATCTGCAAGAACAGCTGGGGAACAGGGTGGGGGTATGACGGTTACTTCTGGATCTCCTACTACGACAAGCACTGCTGCCAGAACCCGACTATGGGGGCTATATCCCTTCGGGACGTTGAGTATATGCAGTATGGCAATATTTACTACCACGATTACCACGGCTGGCGTGATACCCTTACCACCGCAATCGAAGTTTTCAATACTTTTACGTCTGAGCAGGATGAGGAGCTTGCAGCCGTTAGTTTCTTCACCGTAGAAGACAACGTTGTTTATACCGCGAAAGTATACGGCTCTTTCTCAGGTGGACAGTTATCCGATGAACTTGCATCCATTTCGGGTACGGCGCTTCTAACGGGATTTCACACTGTTGATCTTCCCAGCGCAGTAACACTTGATGAGACAGATGTTTTCTATACCTATCTTCATCTATCCTCAGGAGGACAGCCCTTCGACTGCACCTCTGATGTGCCAGTTCTTCTTGGCGCTTCGTCCAGAACCATCGTGGAATCAAGCGCCAATCCTGGAGAGAGCTTCTTCCTTGAAGGTTCAACCTGGATTGATCTCATAACAATAGACCCGACCGCTAATTTCTGCATAAAGGCATTGACTAATCCAATAGGTACGTCCATTTCCGGGGACGAACAGCCTCTGATGCAGCCTTTCTCCGCAGATCCTGTTTATCCCAACCCCTTCTCATCACACGTTACGGTTCCCTTCACAATAGCGGAAACGGGACAGGTGAACATTTGCGTTTTCGACCTTTCCGGCAGACAGGTCCGTACGATTACATCGGAAGAATTCACCGCGGGTGCTCATACCGTTTCCTGGGAAGGAACGGACGACAGCGGCAACAGCGTTACTTCGGGTGTCTACTTCATCAGGATATGGTCGGATGATCTGGCTGTAACCAGCAGAGTGGTTTGTGCGCGTTAGACAATGACGGTTTTTGCCGGGGGTTACGTCTGTTCGTATCCCCCGGCTTTCCCTATCAGTTCTCTTACCTTCTCAAGTTTATTTTCCAGGAGTTCAGGGGTTTCGGCTTCGGCAACAAGCCGCAGCCAGGGTTCTGTATTCGAAGGACGGATATTGAACCACCATTGGGGATATTCTATCCTGTATCCATCAAAATCGTAGAATGCCACGGGTTTTTCATTACCGATGAAATAATCTCTCACGCTGTTTATAACGGATTCCTTATCATCTATCCTGAAATTCAGTTCTCCCGAATTTGAATACACGTTTACCGAATCAATGAGCCGCGAGAATGTTTCCCCTCGCTTTTTAAGTTCCGAAAGAATATTCAGAACATGAATCGCGGCAAGCATACCAGAATCGCAATTGAAGAAATCTCTGAAATAGTAGTGCCCGGCGAGTTCTCCTCCGTATATAGCGTTCAATTCACGCATTTTCAGCTTCGCGTGGGAGTGCCCGACCTTCCACATGAATGGTTTGCCTCCGAGCTTCTCTACGAATTCGATTACTCCCCTCGAGGTCCTTATATCGTGCAGGACCCTGCCCTTCTCTTCCTTGAGGAAGTGCAGTCCGAGAACGCCGGTGATTAGATCGGGCCGCACGAATCTTCCTCTCTCATCGATGAACATCACTCTGTCTCCGTCACCGTCGAAGATCACACCCACGTCAAGACCGATGTTAAGGACGAGCTTTTTCAGATCGGCGGTATTTCTTTCATCAAGCGGGTTGGGCGGGTGGCCGGGGAAAGAACCGTCCATCCGGTCGTAAATGTATTCCGGTTCGTTGCCGAATACATCCCTGACAAGAAGAGAGGCCATTCCGTTGGAACAGTCAATTCCAATTTTCAGATTCGAATAATCTCCACGGAACTTCTCCAGGAAGGTGGTGTATTCAGCCTTGATGCCCGGAAGCTCTATAACCTCCCCGCGAAACACAGCAGGCTGGATACCGCCAGTTTTGACAATTTTCTCAAGCTCTCTCAAACCGGTATCGTATCCTACCGGCAGGGCATCTCTGCGGGATATCTTCAGACCGTTGTATTCTGCAGGGTTATGTGACGCGGTAATCTGCACTGATGCCTGATACCCATGGACAGCAGTCACAAAATAGACCATTGGTGTTGTAGCGAGACCGATATCGTAAACGTTCGCACCCGAGTCCGTGATACCGCGAAAAAGGTGACCGAGTATATCCGGAGTAGATTCCCTGCAGTCGTAGCCCACAAGAACGTTTTCCGCTTCAAGGAGTCCGGGAAGGAAGAAGCCTATCCTGTAGACGGTTTCTCCGTCAAAGTCACTGCCGTATATTCCTCTGATATCGTACGCCTTGAATGCCTTCATCTTACGTATCCCCAAAATATTTGTATTATGACTGTGTCAGAATCGTTTTCAGTTCCTTTTCAAGGGTGGACATTCTGAATGGCTTGACAAGTCTTCCGCTGAAACCGTATTCAGAATAATTGGACAAAACCGTATTATTAGCATACCCGCTGGATACGATAGCTCTCACATGCGGATCGATCTCCTTCAGTTTTACTATCGCGGCTTCGCCTCCCATCCCTCCCGGAACAGTAAGGTCCATTATTATGACATCAAAAGGCTCTCCGGAGGTGAATCTCTCCCGATAAAGTTCAACAGCTTCTGTTCCATCGGAAGATTCTGTAATATCGTGCCCGAGAACGTCCAGCATTCCCGAAAGAACCTCCCTTACGCTGGGGTCATCATCCATAATCAGGATATTCGCAGGAGTGGAGCGGATCTCCTTCTCCGGTTCCTCCTGAGAAGCAGTCCTGGCCCCGTGCCTGGCGATAGCGGGAAGGTACATTATGAACTCGGTTCCCTTGCCCGCTTCGGAGTAGGCTCTTATGACTCCGGAATGCCTTGATATTATAGAGTAGCTGGTTGAAAGCCCCAGACCGGACCCATCTAATTTAGTTGTAAAATACGGGTTGAAGATTTTTTTCAGATCATCCGGGGGGATTCCTTTCCCTTTATCCTTTATGGAAATACTTACGTATTCTCCGTCTGCCAGATAAGGATCCGAATCTTTCGCCATTATAACATTGCAGCAGCTGACAGTTATCTGCCCGCCACCGATCATAGCCTGGACGGAGTTCAGCGTAATATTATGAATAACCTGAGTGATCTGCTCTCGGTCGGCCTCTATGCTTCTAAGGTTTTTTCCGAAGTTGAAAACAGCCTCCACATCCGAACCCCTCAGGGCAAAAATAACGGCTTCCTTTACGAATGGAGCAACTTCAACCGGTTCCTTCAGAGGAACTCCTCCCCTTGCGAATGTTAGAAGCTGTCTTGTAAGGATAGTAGCCTGTTCTGTGGAAGCTACAGCCTGTTCAAGGCGATCGATGAGCTTGGAGGGCTCTTCTTCGATTTGGGCAAGAGTGATATTCCCCTGTATTGCCATGAGCAGATTGTTGAAATCATGCGCTATACCGCCAGCCAGAGTTCCTATGGATTCCAGATGCTCTATCCTCGAAAGCTCCTGCTCGAGGCGGCGCTGATCTGTAATATCTCTTATTATCCCCTCTATGTACTCCTCCTGCCCCTCTCTCCTTGTTATTTTCCGAGCAGAAATGCAAGCAAGGAACGTTGAACCGTCCAGTCTCATCAGCTCGGCTTCAAAACCGCGCACTTCATTGTCCTTTGAAAGTCTGTCCAGGAATTCTTTCCTGCCGGATGGATCAACGTAGAGGTCCTTAACAGAAACCTTATCAAAATCACCTGTTTCTTCACCAAAGAACATCCTGTGCATCTCGGGATTGGAGAAGACTATTTTCCCCCCCGAATCTGTTGTAGTTCTGTATATCGCCACGGGAATGTTTCCGGTCAGTTCTCTGTACTGATTCCTGGTTTCAGACAACTCAACCTGTGTTTTAAGCGATTCCGTCAAGTCAAGTGTGAGGATAACCACTTTATCCACTTCACCATTGTCATCCTTCAGAGCGTAGAAATGATGGGAGATATATTCTGCTCCACCGGGAGCTGGGTTGGTGATTTTCAGCTTTGGAATGTAAAGTTCCCCTCCCTTCAAGTAGACTTCCTTAACATCATCAGTGTATTTTCCCAGGTAGGTATCCCTGTTATCCATTTGCAGTGTGGGGCGGGGTACCATTTTTTCCTTAAGATCTTCAATACTCTTGTCCCAGATTTTGCGCCACGAAGCATTAGCCATAAGCAGAGTGCCATTCCTGTCATGCACGGAGATGCCAACCGGAGAGTTATCTACTATAGCTTTCATGAGCTTATGGCTTTCCCTGAGTTTCTTCTCCGCTTCTTTCCGCTGCGAAAGGTCCCTTACTGAAACCAGAAGAACCTCTCTATCTCTGTATATCATGGGTGATGAGGAGAGCTCAACTGGCCGAAATCCTTTCCTCGATTTTATGAGGGTTTCAAACACCGATGTTTTCTTTGCTGATCCGTTTCCGGATTTTAGAAAAAGGGCTTCTGTCATGTCCCTGTCAGCTTCGTGGAATAAATTCACAGGCGGGAAAGTGTAAATATCCTCTCTGGAAAGATCTGTCATCCTGCAGAAACTGTTATTCGCAAAGAGAATTCTCTCCTCACTGCAAATAAGTATCCCATCCTTTGTGTTCTCAACTACAGTTCGGTACCGCTCTTCAGTCTCTGCCGTTTTCCGCTGTTCAAGCATCACCTGGGACATATCCTTCATTATGATGACCCTGTCCTCGGTTCCGGGGATGAAACCCACATTCGCGCGCATGAAGCGGGATTCCTGCCCCGGTACCTTTACTCTCAGGGTATATGTTGAGGGGGGATTACCTGTTCCCTTCGCTCTGTCGTGGAAATAGCCGGTAACACGCTCCCGATCTTCATCGGGGACGAAAGTATCCCAGGAGACTTTTCCGATGATTTCTTTGATTGGAATTGCAGTAATCGCTTTGATTTGATCGCTGGCTTCGATTACGATGCCGTTCTTGTCCAGAACAATGACAATATTCTCGCTGAGCTGCAGGATTGTTCTGAGGGTTGATCCGCATACCTGGAGTTTATCCTTGAGTTCCTCGATAAGCTCTGGTTTACTGCTTGAATCTAAAATTGATGGCATACAGTTCTCCCGGAAAATCGCCTACTAGTAGTTAGTATATACATACAGAGCACGTTCTCACAACCCTGCAGACCTTCGCACCCTGTCCTGTTCTCTTGCTGAACAGATCATAGCTGCTAACATGAGTATGCCCCCTGCTGTCCCCTTTATGCTTACTGGTTCTGCAAGCATTATCCATCCACCGATCAGGGCAAAAACAGCTTCAAGGCTCATAATTATCGCCGCATGCGCAGGGTGCGCCCGTTTCTGGGCTATAATCTGCAGTGTATATGCAATTCCAACCGATACCAGCCCGCCGTACAGAATGGGAACTGCAGCCATGCGGATACCGCTGAAGGACAGATTCTCAGTCAGAATTGCAAAAATAGCGCTCAGGAGAGAACAGCACACAAACTGCACTGCTGCCAGAGGAAGGGCATCGTATTGCTTCATCAGTTTTGAGATAAGCTGTATATGAACAGCCCAGAATATCGCCCCTGCGAATACGATTACATCTCCAGATAACATACGGGATGAACCTGCTGTAGTAAGAAGGAACATGCCGATGACAGCCAGTACAGCTCCGCCCCATGTTCTTTTCCCACAGGACTGTCCCCCGAACAAACCCAGAACGGGGACGATGACCACGTACAGGCCGGTTACGAAGCCGGCGTTTCCCGCTGTAGTATAGACAAGCCCTACCTGCTGCAGGGATGCCCCCGCGAAGAGGATCAGCCCGACGAGTATGCCGTACTTTAAAGGAGCACGTGGAGTACGATTCTTTTTTCTTAAAACACAGATAAATGGCAGAAGCACCAGAGCACCCAGCGCGAACCTGATAGCGTTGAACAGGAATGGACCGATGTACTCCATACCTGCCCTCTGAGCTACAAAGGCAAAGCCCCAGATAGCCGCCGTCAGCAGAAGGAGCAGGTCTGTTTTGAAGTGGGCCCTGTTATCTGTGAACATCTTTCTTCAATCAAATCCGTATAATATTCAGGAGGTTATAGAACGACCCGAATATGCATCCATAAGCAGTAAAGGAACAATCCGCACTTGACAATGCGGATACTGCTATTATCATCTAGGTGCAGCATGCATATAGATGAAGGAGGCACTATGCCAGGAAGAAGGGGTGGCGGAGCTCATAATCGTTGCGGTAGAAGGATAAACAGGTTTCTCGAGCCCTGCCTTCTGCTTCTGCTCCATGGTGGGGAATCGTACGGTTACGAACTGCTTGAGAACCTCGGTAAATTCGGTTTCACAGAAAACCCCGCGGATTCAAGCACTATCTACCGCATCCTCAGAAGCCTGGAGAACAGGAGTTTTGTAACTTCCAGATGGGCAGAGGGTGATTCTGGTCCCGCAAGAAGGGTTTACTCTCTCTCTCCTGCGGGTGATGGATATCTCCAGATATGGGTTAGAGACCTCGAGGAAACTGACAGAATACTCCACCGCTTCTTCAATGAGTACAGGAATCATATGGATCTGCATCATAATAACGGCAAAGAAACTTAAAAAGAAAGGAGTTATCATGCCGGCAGGAAATGGAACAGGACCCAGGGGAGAAGGACCCCTGACCGGAAGAGGTATGGGAAGATGCTCCGGGTATCCGGCGGATGGATACGCAACTGCCCCGGGCCGCTCCGGCGGAGGCGGCTTCTTCAGTAGAAGAGGTGGTGGCAGGGGCATGAGGAACAGATACTACGAGACTGGTCTCCCTCAATGGCGCAGGTATCCGCAGTACGACAGCCAGGCTTACAACCAGGTACCCACGGAAACGGAATCGTTGAAAAGCCAGGTTCAGTTTGTTGCGGACACGATCGAGCAGATAGCCTATCGTGTGAATCAGCTTTTGAAAAGAAAAGCAGAAAAGGAATAATCTATGAAAGCAATCGTAAGTTCAACCGGTAAAAGCGTTGATGATACAATCAGTACTGTTTTCGGCAGAACGGAGTTCTACCTTCTGGTGGATACCGAGGATTTCACCAGCGAGAGCTTTGATAACCCGGCTGTAAACCAGAGCAGCGGAGCCGGAATAGAAGCGGCACAGTTCGTTCTGAAGAAGAACCCCGGATCCGTGATATCTTCAAGTATCGGTCCCAACGCCTACGAAGTACTCAGTGCGGGATCCGTTCCATGTTATACAGCGACTGGCGGAACGGTCAGGGAAACTGTTGAGGCTTTCAACCGTGGAGAGCTCCCTATGATGGGGGCGGCGAACGCTGATTCCCATTCAGGGATGGCAGGGAACTCCTCACGTTTTTCAGAAAATACAGGTGACTCCGAATCTGAACTTGAAATGCTGTCCGCAAAGCTTAGAGATCTCAGAGGCCAGATCGCTGCGATCCTCCAGCAGCTTGATAGAATCAAGGGGGAATAGACCTTATGAAAATTGTCGTATCATCTGACAATAGTAATAAACTTGACAGTTCTGTAAGCCATCATTTCGGCAGGTGCCCGTACTTTACAATAGTAGATCTCAATGAAAACGAGATCACTAATGTGGAATCGGTGGAAAACCCCTTCTTCAACGGCCATTCCCCCGGGCAGGTACCAGCCTTCATAAAGGAGCTTAAGGCTGATGTAATGCTTGCAGGCGGCATGGGGCGAAGAGCTATATCCATCTTTGAGAATTACGGGATTAGATGTTCTACAGGGGCTGCAGGTACAGTCAGAAGTGCTGTGAATGATTTTGCTGCTGGCAGCCTTTCAGCGGCTTTGCCATGCCGGGAGAGCATCGAGCACGCCCATGACGGTTATGAGCATGAACCTGTAGAGCGCCTCAGGGAAGAAGCCGCAGCCCTTCTCGAAAAACTTGATGAGGTAATAGTCAAGCTCCCGGATAAAAAAAGAGAGTAATAGAAAGGACAGAAACATGAACACAGGAGGAGGAAGAGGACAGGGAAGGAATCCCTCAGGCGGCAAAGGCCGCGGAGGTGGTCCATACGCTGCAGGGCCCGGCGGCGACTGCGTCTGCCCGGGCTGCGGGCACAAGCAGCAGCATAAGGTTGGGACACCGTGTAACAGCCTGACCTGCCCGAAGTGCGGGGCAAGAATGACCCGCGGGTAGTCGACCTTTATGATTATAGCTGTAGCCAGCGGTAAAGGCGGCACTGGCAAAACAACGGTAGCGGTAAGTCTTGCCATTTCCGCCGCTGATCAGTCCTCTGCAAAACCCCTACTGCTTGACTGCGATGTGGAGGAACCTAACTCGGGGCTATTCCTTGATATAGACTACACATCCGGGAGGGAAACAGGAGTCCTGGTTCCGGAAGTCGATCTTGATAAATGCACCTATTGCGGCAGATGTGCTGAGGTATGTGTTTGGAACGCTATCGCCGTCGCGGGAGAGAAAGTACTGGTTTTCCGCGACCTTTGCCACGGCTGCGGAAGCTGCGGTCTTGTCTGCCCGGAAGGTGCTATCAGCGAGATAACACATGTAACAGGCAGGATCGAGGGCGGAACGGACGGTTCCATTGACTTTGCCAGAGGAGTTCTCAACGTAGGACAGGCCATGCCTGTACCCGTTATTGCATCTCTGCTTGACGAGTACCTTCCTGAGTCGGGCAACTCCACAGTCATTATTGATTCTTCCCCCGGAACATCCTGCCCGGTAGTTGAGGCTGTCAGTAGAAGCGAATATGTTATTCTTGTAACGGAACCGACTCCTTTCGGGCTTCATGACCTTAAGGCCGCCGTGGATGTGGTTGTCAGCCAGCTGAACATTCCTGCCGGTGTTATCATCAACCGAGACGGAATTGGCAACAATGAAGTTGAGAAGTACTGCCTGACCGCAAATCTGCCCGTTCTGGCTAAAATACCCATGGATAGAAGAATTGCAGAGATGCTTTCCGAGGGAATCCCTCTCCTGAGTGGTCTTCCCGAATACAGGGAAGTATTCCTTGATATTCTCGCGATTGTCAGGAAAGAGGTAATGAAGTGAAGCAGATTGTCATTCTCAGTGGAAAGGGCGGAACGGGAAAAACATCCCTTACAGCGGCTCTTGCTCATGAGGCTGCAGATCTGCACAGGCTTGTTCTCGCGGATGCGGATGTTGATGCTGCCAATCTGGAAATACTTCTAAAAACGACGAAACTGGAAGAGTTCTACTTCACCGGGGGATACAAGGCTGAGATCGATAGCGTAAAGTGTACCGGCTGCGGCAGGTGCGTTGATGTCTGCAGGTTTAATGCAGTGATTCCCCCGGATTCTTCTGAAAACACATACAGGATAAACAGAATCGCCTGTGAGGGATGCAACTCGTGCGTCTACCAGTGTCCTCTGAATGCGATAGCAAGCGCAAGAACCACTGCAGGAGCATGGTTTGTATCCGGGTCTGTCTACGGAACTCTTTATCACGCAGAGATGAAGGCTGGGGAGGAAAATTCCGGTAAACTCGTTACGACCGTCAAGAATGCGGCAATCAATAAATCCAGAGAAATCCCTGAATCCATCCTTATGGTTGACGGCCCTCCAGGAATAGGCTGCCCTGTAATAGCCGCATGCGCAGGAGCTGACCTTGCCGTGATATCGACTGAACCGGGTGTATCGGCAATTCATGACCTGGAGCGAATCCTTGAAACGGTAAAGCACTTCGGAATTCCGCCTGCGGTATGTATTAACCGAAGCGATATCAACCCCGGTAAAACCCTGAAAATTGAGGGGTTCTGTAAACAGGATGGTATTCCTCTACTTGGAAGAATACCCTATGACCCCAACGTTACCCGGTCCATGTCAAAGGGTCTTCCGGTGAATTCATTTGATCCTTCCTCTCCGGCCTCAATCGCTATTTCTCGAATCTGGGAAGCCATTTATTCCCTTATCGGAAAGGGTTTGGATTCTATCGGATCCGAACCCCTGCGACCGCAAGCCTGATGGGACAAGAATCAGCGAATGTTCGATTGCATCCTCACGCGGGGTGCGTCGTATGCAGTTCCCAGAATGAACACGGGCTCCGCCTGAGTTTTAAAAGTCTTCCTGACGGCAGCGTTGAAGCGATGTTCGATTGTAATCAGACCTTCCAGGGATATCACAATGTGCTTCATGGCGGGATTACATCTGCTCTTCTCGACGGAGCGATGACTAATTGCATGTTCGCGCACGGCATTCATGCTGTAACTGCCGAATTGAATATCAAGTTCCTGCACCCCATAGAATGCTGCCAGTCAGTTACCGTCCGGGCATGGATAACTCGATCCTCTTCAAAACTGCACCTTCTTAAGGCCGAGATAGCACAGAACGGCCAGATCATGGCGACAGCAAGGGGCAAGTTCGTGCGAATCGAAGAGCAGCCTGATCCTGAGCAGATCGGCCCCGAGACAGCTGCAACCACTTGAGTTAAATAGTGACTGATGCGGTAGAATGGAGGAAGCGTTGATCGCTTTCGGACCGGTTCCGTCGAGGCGCCTGGGCCGCAGCCTGGGCATCAACAACATCCCGCACAAGGCATGTACATACTCCTGCGTGTACTGCCAGGTTGGGCGAGCGGTCCACAAGGAAATCGATCGCCGGCAGTTCTATAAGCCTGACGAGCTTGAAAGAGCAGTCAGTGACAAAACCGATAAAGCCGAAAGAAAGAACGAGCCGATTGACTATCTCACTTTCGTCCCGGATGGTGAACCGACACTGGACATCAATCTCGGCCTGGAAATAAACCTCCTGCGCTCGCTTGGGTTTAAGATCGGAGTGATCACGAACGGTTCTCTACTCTGGCGGGAGGATGTCAGAGCAGAGTTGATGAATGCAGACTGGGTTTCGATCAAAGTGGATTCAGTAATTGAGAAATCGTGGTATACGCTCAATCGTCCGCATATGAGCCTGCAGCTTGAGACACTACTTAACGGGATGATGGAGTTTGCCCATACCTTCGGGGGAATGCTGGTAACAGAAACGATGCTCGTGAGAGATATCAACGACACTGCTGCCGACATCGAAGCTGTAAGTGATTTTCTGACTATCCTTCAGCCGGATATTTCCTACCTTGCTGTACCAACAAGACCTCCGGCGGAAAAACTTGGGCAGCCGCCCGAAGAAGAGGTCGTTAATCGAGCATATCAGCAGCTCAGCAGGAAGCAAAATCGGGTGGAGCTCCTTGTCGGTTACGAGGGGAGTACATTTGCATCCACAGGGAATGCTGGTGAGGACCTGCTCAGCATAACTGCGGTCCATCCGATGCGAAGGGATGCCGTCGAAGATCTTTTGAAGAGGTCGAGTGCTGAATGGGCGATTGTTGACGATTTAATCTTCAGAGGAGATCTTGTTGAGACGGAATATGGAGGAAAAACGTTCTATCTCAGAAAGTTCCGTTGAGAATAATCAGCCTTCAGATTTGATGCTGTTCGATCAATGACGTTGACCTTCTTGATACATTTTGTTTATCGTACAGGCGTATTGCCAGTCGATAGGAGCAGGATATGAAGAGCAAAGAGGATCCGGACAGGATAGCGGCAAGGCTGACAACCGCCGTTTCTTCCGTAGATACTCCCGAAGAACGGATCGATACCCTTGCCAAATTCATCTCCGGCTACAAGCCGGATGAGATCGGTCATGTGCTGGGTTCTGTTATCGTAGATGCCTGCCAGCGTATAGAGGCTGGGATAACATTCCTTTCATTATTGGACAGACCTCTTCTTAAGAAAAGTTCTCCGGACTGGGACTGGGGCGATCTGGATGACTGGTTCTCGAAAACAAAACTCGAAGAAGTATGGAACCTTTACAACCGCATTCCATCAGGCTCATCAAAATCTATTATAGCAAAGGTATCCTTACTTATCGAGATTATTTACGTGCTTATAGAAGATGATTTTCTCGACCCTGAATCGGATATGGACTGCACGGGCGCAGACATCGCGCTGACCATACTCAAAGGGGTGGGAAAGGAAGATGCAACCTTAAGACTCACTCTTACATCATTCCCGGTAGAAATACGTAAATTTCTGAAAGATATTCTTGCCGAATTTGACTTCATAGAGAATTCTCCGGGAATATGGCGCTTCTCTTTCAGTCAGACTGCTCTGGATAATTTCGCTTCGGGAAATAATCTTCGGGTTCATATGGGTTCCAGTCAAATGTCACTGGCAGTAGCCCAGAGAAACGCGGAGAATCTTGTGAAAAGGCTTGAACTTCTCATAAAAGCTCTTCAGATGTTTCCATCGGGACACCCATCGATAGACCCCTCAATAGAATCCTTTCTTAACACCTTATCCAAATTCTACAAAGAGAAGGAACAGGTCACTCTTTCTGTAATGGGTGACACCGTTATGGTTAATGACATAAGCGTGGAAAGAAAAAGCGCCAGTATGAGCAGTTTTGTCAGAACTTTCGTAGAACGGAAGATGAGCAGCCTTACTTTCGATCCGGGAGTAACCGCTGAGGATGTGAAAACCTTCGCAAAGATATTCAACAGACCCCCCTTATACATTTCGGAACACGGCGGGATGGACAGGCTTCTTGAACTCCGTGGACTGAATACCATTTCCATAAACCGATTCCACTACCAGCTTATATCAGAGGGTGGGGACACAGAAGATCAAACTCTGGCCCGGGGAGAGGTCACTATTGAGGATGCCATCTTCTCCGAGCTGATAGACAGGCTTGAACGAGGAGAAAGCATAGATTCCCTTCCCGGAAGTAAGATCGGAAATGCCCTTAAATCCGTTCTCGCTGCCGCGAAGGAGAACAAGGAGGAACAGAGAGGGATGATAGCCAGGTTCGTATTCGCTCTTGACCCCTCCCTGCTTGAAAAAGGGCTTCTTTCAAACCGTGTTATTCAGAGAGGAATGGCATGGAAGGCTGTCCGCAAAATTATAGACAGGCTTCTGGCAAGCCTTCCATCACCCGATCCGGATACAAGGCACAGAACTGTGGGTAAGCTGCAGGACATGGCTCTCCTGGCGGTGGAGCGGGGAAAAGAAAACTCAACAATACAGATAATCGAATATGTTTCCAGGCTTATAAAGCGCGAACAGGATCCGGATGTTCTCTACAGAGCTGTAATACTCACAGCTTCCCTTATGGAAGCGCTACTTGCCAGGGGTATGATGACTATTGCTCTTCAGGCGGGGAAGATACTTCATAATCTGGAAGCAATGCGGTTCTCAAGGACTGAACTGGAGGCTGCCAGAAAGCGCTCTCTGGCGGAAGCCCAGAGGAAGATGGATTCCATAAACGCGGCGGAAGCTCTAGTTCAGAAGATACTATCCGATGATGAGATCGTTTCCAGGGAGGCAAGCAACCTTGCAATGATCATTCCCCCTGAGAACCTGGTATCTCAGCTGGTGAACATTTTCCATGAGGATAGCAGAAGGCTCAGATCAAAAGCATTCCGAATGCTTCTTAAAATGGGCAAGAGGGGGCTCTCAGCGATCCATGAGAAACTCACCGAGATAGTCACTGCTTTCAACGCAAAGGTAGGCGGAAGCACCTATCTCCTGCCGGACACGGAATGGTACAAAGCCAGAAACATGATACAGGTTCTTCGTGATCTGGGCTCTCCCTCAAGCGAGAGCATTCTTGCGGAACTCTGTAAGGTGCCTGATTCAAGAATCAGACGAGAATGCCTCCTGGCCCTCATAAAGGTATCCTCGACAACTGCGGAAAGCCTTTCCATGTACCTCATCATCGATAAGTCAAAGGAAGTTGCGGAGATAGCCCTGGATATCCTCACTAAGCATTCCATGACCAATCCGGCTTTCATTCCCAGCATAACCGAAGCCTTCAGAAAAAACCGTGATATCAGAATCGAGATTATGGAATCCTTCAGTATGCTTGGCAATCACAGGACTATCATCGATTTTCTTTCCAGAAACCTGCAGGATGGCCCTTCCAGCATTCTTTTCGAAGACCAGATCCTTGTTTCCGGAGCATTTCGAATCATCAGCAGATACGGTGGAATATCCGAACGGCCTGTACTGCAGAACCTTCTGGACGAAGTAGAGGGCGGTTTTTTCAAGAAGCATAAAATCGAGAAATCTTTGATTCAGCAGTTGAAGGAAACTATCCAGAACCTGACGCTTTCGGAAAATGTTATCGAAAGTGACGTCTATTCGGAACCTCCATCTGCTGAACGCGGCAAACCGCGGAAACCGCCGGATGATGATGAGATAACCATTCTCGGCCCTAATTTCGGCATAAACGGTTAATTGAAGTATTTATACAACTTGACGAAAACCCTGATATACATCATGTACTAAACAAGTAGATTGTCCTATCGTTGATTTCAAACCAACCCGGGGAGGTTTTCTCTGAGTCTTCAGTCCTTTCAGATGTGCTTGATACAAGTGTGCGGAACCGGCTTCCAGTTTTTCAAGATGGGAGTTTCGTAGTCCGCACCGGCTGAGAGGAAGGTAGACTCCATGAGAAGGCTGACCGAGGTCCCAAACAATAAACGTAAATCACTGTTCGCAATCGCTTCGATATTGGCAGCGGTGCTGATATCCACTGCCTGCCTGACCGGTCCGAGTGACAGTATTATTCCTCCGGGTCCTCCCTGGGAACCGGTCGACAGTGCCTGGAAGGTGATCGAGAACCTGCAATTCGCGTACAATTACATGGATATTGATCTCTACATGAGCTGCTTCAGGGATGATTTCGAATTCCATCTGCTATGGTATAACCCCCACGGCAACTCCGCCAAACAGGACAGCTTCTGGGGATATGCAGAAGAGGAGCAGATTCATCAGAATATGTTCGCAGATGTACCGATGATCGAGCTTACCTTATCCGGCACCTCAGAGTATCCATGGACGGGTGATTCGACGGGACAGTCATATCAGCTGGATCGAACTTTTGACCTCAAGGTATATGCCAGCCTGTTTCCCGCTCAAGGGTACATGGCGTCAGGCAGTACCTATTTCATATGCCGGCCTGACACCGCTGATGACCAATGGTACATCTGGCAATGGTGGGACCTGTCAGATACAAAGGAGCGTGTCACCTGGGCAACGCTAAAAATGATGTTTTACTGAACGTAATAAGTCTCCAGGCTAGCAGAAATCTCCTGCATGTCTCCAAGTTTCACGAAATCCAGAACAACGCCCGTTCCATCGTTGAAATACGAATCCAATTGGAAAGTGGGCTCTGCGGTATCGGTCTGGGTTATTACGGCACAGCCGCTGAAAGAACCTGCTGGAACGGTAACCGAAACGCTCAGGCTGGTAACCTCGTTTTCGTGTGTGTCTCCCGGCTGTGTCAGCCAGGATTCACCCAGCGTCAGAGGCAACAAAGCAACCAGATCGTAGTTGGTTGACACTGTGTCCTGATACGCCCTCATCTCGTCACCGGTATTCCGTATGTAGACGAACTGGGTATCGGCATAGACCATTGTTGTGTCAGGATTCGTGAGTATCATCTCCGACAGAGACCTGAACTCGTATACCTCGAATCCTCCTTGGTGCTGGAGCAGATCTGTCACTCTTCTTTCAGCGGATCCGCTTATATCGAATGAATCACTTGTCCCGAATAATGTGAATCCATCGTAAATGTAGTTCCACCAGTTCCCCACTGTCATTGGCATCCAGTCACCCTCGGGTGCAGGACCAGGCCCTGTTGAATCCCCGCCGCAAGCGAACAGGAATGCAATCAGAAGAGCCCCTGACGTAAGCGCAAATTTCTTCATAACACAACCCCTCTCCTGGTAAATAATCTCTCAAAGTTATAATAGCACTGAAAACCTCCCTCCGTCAACGAAGCCTGTTGGGAGTAACACAGATGACTGTAACGGAAATCATCATCTTACGTCTGTACAGTTGATGGCATCGTATGATATACGCTGAGAGATGAAAGGAGATAAAATGGGAGATACAGTGAGGCTTGTGGCAACATTGATCGTGTTGGTCGGTGGACCGCTGGCCCTTGCCATGACCGTACTCATGAATAAACACAGCCTTGCCCAGAAGAAGTATGAGAAGATCAATCAGGCACTCGAATCGGGGAGGAGTCCGGAAGAGGTAGAGCGGATGATTAAGATAATGGAGCCAACGAAGCCCCCCCGGCGCAGAACCGGTTTCTTCAGAACTGGTTTCGTCGTGATCGGTCTTAGTCTCGCTTCGCTCGTTGTGGGTCTTATTATCGGCGTTAAAGCATGTCTTGCCGCCGCTGGAGGAGGACTTGTATTCGGTCTGGCCCTCGTTGCTGTCTGGTACATGATGGATAGAAATTCGAAAACGGCATAGAGATTGATTAAAGATCCCGATAGACTGGGTGATGTCAGGCTTGCCTGTGAGGGTGACAGGCAGGCCTTCGGCAGGCTGATCGATGATTACGGTGGGCTGGTGTACACGCTGCTGCTCCGTATGGTTGCAGACCGGGACACCGCCAAAGACCTTGCACAGGATACGTTCGTGAAAGCCTGGACCCGACTTCGCACATTACGAAAGCACGAGAGTTTTCCTTCGTGGATCTGCTCGACCGCCCGGAGGATAGCGCTGGATCACCTGCGTAGAATAAAGATCAGGAAGGAGGTCAGCATGCCTGAGGAAAGTTTTGTCAAAAATTCGAACGATCATAGACCAGAACTCTCAGCTGAAGGGATTGCCCTGCTCGAACAGGCTGTATGTAAACTCTCCGAACGGGACAGACAGCTTATTACACTGGCGTACTGGAAGGAATTGAATTTTGCGGACGTTGGGCGTATCATGGGTATACCCGAGCCCAACGTACGTGTTTACCTTCACCGAGCCAGAAAGAGACTGAGAGAACACTTGAGAGGATACGAGAATGAGCTCCTGCAGCAGATCGACTAACGTACTATCCTACCTTATGGATGAACTGGACGAGGATGACAGGGTTCTCTTCGAAAAGCACCTCAACGGCTGCCCCATCTGCCGTCATGAATTAATGCTTGAGCGTTCTCTGCAGAACGGGCTCGCTGAATGCATGAAGCCAGACGCAGCGCCAGCTGAGCTCAGGCTGAATGTACTCACGAAGATACTGACTGTGCAGCGGCCACGATTCCCTTTCCCGCAGGTAGCTGTCACACTCTTTTCAGGTGCAGCGGTATTCTTCATTCTGCTGAAAATTCTAAGCGGCTCGGGTCTGCTTTCAAAAAGCAGTGGATTCCTGATAGATGTTATCGATGGAATATTCGCCGCTGTCGAACAGATGAATTCCCTGCCGCTGATGATCGGTGCAGCAATTGTAACGATGGGAATAATCTCGGTAGTTGCTCTGCTGCTGCCGGAGGAGTAAAGCCGGTTCGTATCTAATTCCAAAAAGGAGAAAATCATTATGAAATTCAAGATCACAGGTGCACTATGCGCGATGCTTCTAGTCATTGTTCCAGGATGCGGGGATGATCGGGAAGTAGTTGTCTCTGAGCAGCCCGAGGAGATGATAGAGCTGTCTATTGGTTACAGTATCGGTGTAGAGACAGGCGACAGCACAGAAGCCTTCGGTTCAATAACGGATGTTTGTCATGACACTGCAGGGCAAATACTTGTTCTCGATCAGATTCTCTGTGGAGTGCTGGTTTTCAGTAATGATGGTGAATATATCTGCCAGATCGGCCGCAGTGGTTCAGGGCCAGGTGAATTGCTGATGCCGCTTTACGTTGCAAGCTTGAATGATGGCAGAATTCTAATTCATGACCCAATGAGTAACGCTTTCAAATCCTACGACAGTGCGTTCAACTATATAGAGAACATCTCCCTCTGGGATAACGGCCCGCCCATTGAAACCTGTGCTGTTGGCGGGAGCAGCTATGCCGGAGTTGTCCTGGGGTTCGACATGGAGAGAGACCAGCCGATGATGATCCGGACTCTCGCAAAATACAGTGTTAACAGGGAACCTGATATTCTCTACTATGAAGACGAAGTCCCTTTCGATTTCTCTGACTTCACAAGTGTACTCAGCAGTATGATGTTCTCCTTCTCCCTCACAGGAGACAGCCAGGGGAGATTCTTTTACTCTCCGACATCCAGCGAGACTTACGAAGTATTCGCCTTCAACGCCGATGGGAGTGAGCTCTTTCACATCTTGAGAGACATTCCGCGTGTTGAAAAGACTGAGCAGGAAATGGAAGATGAAATCATATATATAGAGAGCTGGGCGAACAGAATAGGTATGCAGGGTGTCGTGATAGAATGGGAACCGGATCCTTATAGAACGTTCATCAAGGCTCTTGGCGTAGACAGTTCAGAACGCCTGTGGGTTGCCAGAGGAACCGAGCTTGAACCGGTCTTTGATGTTTACAATATGTCGGGAATTCTGCTATTCTCAGCACGACTTCCGGTCGAAAGCGGCAGCTGGAAATTCCATATAGACAGCTTCGGCATACTGGGCTGGGAGGAGGATCCGGAGGAAGGATTCCAGAAGCTCTATATCATCGATTTCCCGGTAGACTGATCTAAACAGATTCTAAAGCTTCACACACCTTCTAACGGCCCTTTCTCCACACGTATCGAGCACGATCAGGTAACAGCCGTCAGGGAGAGATGGCTCTGGAGTCCAGGTCCTTATGTGTTCACCGGAAGCCGTAGAGCCCATCTCCAGAATTTCAACCAATCTGCCCGAGAGGTCGTAGACAGACAGTTCAGCTTCAGCAAACTCCGGAATGCTGTAACTGATACTCAGGCTGGATGAAAAAGGATTCGGGCTAGCACACAGAGCGAGCAGGCAGGAAGGCTCCGGGTTGATACCTGTGCCGGTAACGGTGAAGTTAATAGTATCTGCGGCAACGGCAACAGCCCCGTCGAAGGATGTCACTATAAGCTCGTTCGCTCCTACCTGTGCGAAAAGATCGTCACGGTAGGTGTACTTAAGGCCGGTGCCGAAAGCGTAAAGATTACCGTCAGTGGCTGCGATATACATAACCCCGTCCGTAATAGCAGGGCAGGACACTATTCCATACGGTCCAGAATCGGTTAAGTAACTCCAGATCTCCTGACCGGTTTCAGAGTTCAAAGCCATTACACGGGCACTTTCATCGTAGTAATTACTGCCCTCCCCGTAGAAGACAACTCCATCCGCAATGCCGGAAGAGCCGTGCTGCACGCCCGGCACCGACCAGATGGTACTCCCGTCCGATGCATCAAGACAATGATAGGTGTCCACCTGATCGCCAAAGTACAGCCTGCCTTCGTGATATGCAGGGGTTGCTGAAATGTAAGTCCCGGGTGTTATATCAACCTCCCAGACAGTAATCCCTGTTATTGCATTAATTGACCGTGTTTTACTGTCATCTCCACTTATGTAGATCACATTATCCACGACAACAGGAGAAGAGTCCCAGTAACCTCCATAGCTATCAGTGTTCACCCATATGACTGATCCCGAGTTGGCATCCAGGGCATACAAAGGACCTGTGTAAGTTGGGATAAATACAAAGCCGTTCCACACAGTCAAACAACTGGCAGTATATCCGGAGAGCGTCTGTGACCATATTTCTGTGCCTGTTGCAGCATTGAAACAGTATATGTAGGATGTGCTCTGAGTGTAGCTTGCACGCCCACAGTACACTCTTCCATTAACCACCGCGGGTGTACTTCCATCCGCATCGGCAGCAGCTGTTGCCCAGATCCTCTCACCGGTTAAGGCGTCCAGGCACCACAGAGAATCACTCGCGGTATACAGGTAGCCGTCTTTTACCGTAACCGCGTCATCTGTATAACCAGTCCTGTATTTCCAGATCAATTCCCCTGTAGCCGCATCAAGGGCGTAAAGAGAATCAGTGCCATAGTTCGAAGGATAGTATACTATTCCACCCACTATTACAGGTGTGGGGAACTCGTGGTAATCCCCGGTGACCGGTGCTGTCCAGAGTACTGTGCTGTCCATTGGAGCAGGAGACTCGGAGAAACCATGATGAAGGTCATTCTGCATGTACGTGTACCAGTCGGTATCCAGCCTTGGTATCTGCAATACGGGTTGCCCGTTAAGTGAGTGCTGGACATAATCAGGAACCTCGTTGTTGTTCTCTACAATTGCCCTGACAGTAAGCCAGTCACCATTGTAAGTTTCTCCGTCAACCGGTTCTGTGATCGAAAGGCTGGTGGCTGAAATCAGGGCTGCTGTAAGAAGGGTTACGAATAACATTCTGCGCTCCTATTCATCGTTATGCTATCTATATTCATTTAATCTTAGTTTCTCTCCAAAATCAAGGATACCAACAATAGTATTCCCGGTCAACGTAATCGCTGACAATAACGTCGATAACAGCTCTGTACTCCAGTACCTGAATAAATCCCTATTTGAGCTGGTTATTTAGGATCACACCAAGTTCACTGTATGCAACGCTGCGCCAGTCGGAATACGTACCTTGCATGAGTTCGATCTCGATTACCAAACTGTAGTTTTCCTGGAATAAATGTGCCATTGCCCTGTTGAAATAATCATCGAGGTCAAGAGAATCCAGATTGAGAGTCAATGTAAAATCACGAATAGCCCGATGCAGACTGTCCCTGTGAAGGTTGATCATAGCCCGGTCATAGTAGCAATCTGGCTCGCAGGGATCGATTTCGATAGCTGCATTCAGATCCAGCATTGCCAGGCATTCATTACCCTGCACCTCTTAGATACCCGCCCTGCAGATAAATGAATAATAATAATCCGGAGTAATTTCAATTGCGTTGCTAAGTTTCTGGATAGCAGCATAAAGCAGTCCAGCGTAAATGAGATCCTGAGCCTCGTCGTAAAAGAAATCGCATCGTCATTCACAGCGATCGCCGTCATCACCAAAAGAAAGACCATTGCAGAGGATATCATAGCAATGTACACCATATAATGTTACTATCATACCAATGAATATACTCTTCCCCTCTGGAAGCTAATAATATTAGCCTGATACAGGAAAGCGCCCTTGTATACGTGCAGAGCCTGCAAGTGACGTGAAACAACTTGCTAAAAGGTATGGAGTTTACCCTGTACTTGACAGAAGGCTAGATATTACATAAAGTGTCCTTGACGAAAGGAAACATATGGATGTTCTTGAAAAACTGATCACAGAGAACAGGGAGCGACCCCTGCCAGATGTTAAGCGAAGGGAAGTATCTCTTGCGGATGTTCCGGGAATGGCATCGGTCCTTATCGGTATGCGTCGATCAGGGAAGACTTTCCGACTATATCAGGAAATTCATAACCTGCGAACATCCGGAGTACCACTGAATCGGATCCTCTATGTGAATTTTGAAGATGACAGGCTCTACCCAATTGAACAGGGACTGATGAATAAACTTCTTGAGGCATTCTACCGGCTCGCACCGGAAGCTCGGAGCAGTGAAGCATACCTGTTCCTTGATGAAGTGCAGTCTGTTGAAGGGTGGGCCAGGTTTGCACGCAGAATTCTGGACACGGAAAATGTTAAACTGTTTGTTACCGGTTCCTCTGCGAAGCTGCTTTCCTCCGAGGTCGCCACTGAATTTCGCGGAAGGGGGTGTTCCACGGAACTTCTTCCACTCAGCTTTCGCGAATTCCTTGTTTTCAGGGGCATAACTCCTGCTGAATCTGTTCCCGGTGCACGTGTGCGCTCAACACTGGAAGCGGCTTTGGTTGAATATCTTCAGATCGGTGGTTTTCCGGCTGTACAGACCCTTGAAGAGAATCGCCGTGTTCAAGTGCTTCAGGATTATGTCGAACTTGTCCTACTCAGGGACATCATTGAAAGACATAGCGTCAGTAACGCCCACGCAGCACGCAGTTTCGCCCTGACACTCCTTCAGCACGCCGGGGGAAGAATGTCCGTTCACAAAACTCATAGTGATCTTCGGTCAAGGGGAGTTAACATCGGTAAAGACTCCCTCTACAGCCTTCTTGATCACTTCACAGATGCCTTTTTGCTCTTTACTGTCTCTCTTTTCTCAAGATCTGTCAGAGTACGTCAGTCCAATCCCAGGAAAATCTATGCTGTCGATCCGGGGCTCGCCTATTCCGTCGCGCCGGCAGGATCCGCCAACCTGGGCGCCAGACTTGAGAATACAGTTTACCTTGAACTGAGAAGACGATCCGTCATACGACGCCAGGGGGCCATTAGTTATTACATGACAGACTATGGCCATGAAGTTGATTTTGTTATTGGCGATCCGGATATGGGAACAGCAAATAGACTTGTTCAGGTGTGCGTTGGAATCTCCGATGAAACGACTAGAGCAAGAGAAGTTCGGGCTCTCTCCGAAGCGATGAAAGAAATGGACGTCTCTGATGCTGAAATCGTCACTATGAACGAATCGGAAGAAATAGAGACTGAGGCTGGCTTAATAAAGGTCATTCCTGCATGGGCTTGGCTTCTAGACCTTTAACCCGTAGAGTAAATGCTGTCCGGACAGTCAAATTACTCCTTTTGAGCCTGATATTGAAAAGTGCCCCCATCGGTGGGGTAGAGCCGAAAGTAAAGATAAGTTAAAGAGCCATCCTAAAGTGTACGTTGTTATGTCCGACCCCGGAATTCCAACTGTTTCAGAATTTGATAACAGATTTCTGAAAGGAATCGCTAATTCCTATATATTATGGTATTCAGAAGCAAGGAGAATGGGTGAAAAAGTATATAGGTGATTTCTTTGTTGCATGTGTGGCGCTCTGGCTGACTTCTATGATTCTCGGTCCTCGTATGGAATTTGCTGATTTCGGATCTATTGTAATGGCTGCGGTTTTTATTGGTCTGTTGTACTTTATTCTGACACCCATTTTGAACATCATGACGAGTTTCGTATTCCTGTTTCTGTCACGATTCCTTGTAAGTGATCTTATTCTTATCGTAGTCAGGGAGTCTGAAGGGCAATTGTACATCGCCAGTTACTGGTGGGCCATACTAGCCGCACTGATAATATCCCTTCTGACAAGTGTGATTTACAGAGTGGCCGGCAGGAAATAGCCGCAAACCATCTGCTGCTTAATGATATGAGCTGTATTTCCAGGAAGCGGTTATACAATGCCGAATATGTTGATGCCCTGAAGTACCCACAGTACAGAGGGAAGATGAAGGTCATCTCTTTCATAGAACAGCCGTTTTTCATCAGGCGTATCCTGAAACACCTTCATCTCTGGGAGGACCCAAGATCCCCTCCCGAACCCTTGGAGCTGGTCTGCTATCATTGTTGGTTAGCAGAGTGTTATCTTCTTCTCTTGAATATGAACTCAGAACTGACTGGTACACCGGACTCTTGTCCAGTCGAACTCAAGCAAAACACACTTTTCCCGTTCGTATAAGGCGTCCAGATCTATCGAAGTTAAAACCTGAAACCAAGAAATACCGGAATTCTGTGATCTATGCTCAGGAGCTGCATGACGAAATAGTCCGTTATAACCTTTCCAAAAAGCAGCTTGCGGAAAGCCATGGAGTTTCCTCTGACAGAATAACTCAGTGGCTTTGTCTGCTGAAGCTCCCAGAAGAGGAGAAGCCTGAGATTGAAGCCCTGGGTGATTGCTGGAATAGCCAGGTTATTACAGAACGAGAGTTGCGGTCGACCAGAAGATCTACTTGCTGAACGTCTATCATCCATTATTCCGATAACAATAACCTTGACAGCTATACGCCAGTGGCGTATATACGGTCTATGAAATTCATAGAGACATCAATATTCACAAAGTTAATCAAGAAGCTGCTTCCTGATGAAAGTTACAGAATGCTGCAAATGGCATTGATGTTACGACCTGATGCTGGCTCTGTGATTAAAGGTTCCAGTGGCTTAAGAAAAATCAGATGGAAATTTCCTGGCTCTGGAAAAAGAGGAGGATTGCGTTTGATTTATTACTGGGACCCTCCGGATGATATCTACATGATATTCATATACAAAAAGGCAGACCAGAAAGATCTGACGACTGAGCAGATAAACACACTGAAACAGCTGATTGAGGAGAATATGTCATGAAGAACAAGGATTTTGAAATGCTAGTTGCCAGTATTAAGGAAGCTGGTGACATCAAGGCTGACCGCAAAGCTCCAAGTCGAGTATTCAGCATGAATCCCCCTGACATTAAGAAGATTCGGGAAACACTTCATGTTTCTCAAAGCGAATTTGCACTAATGATTGGTGTAAGTGTTCGCACTCTACAAAACTGGGAGCAGGGTAGGAGGAAACCTGATGGACCAGCTAAAGCACTATTGAGAATAGCATCAAGGAATCCCAAAGCCGTGCTTGATGCGCTTCATACACAGTAAATGTACAGAACAACGGATTAACCAGCCACTGATAGAATCACTCAGTGGTTGTGTCTTCTGAAGTTGCCTGAGGAGAAACTCCAAGAGATCGAAGAGCTGGGTGATTACTGGGATGGAAGGTGACGACAGAGCGGGAGCTTCGAGGGGCAAGAACACTTCTCGAACATCTCCAGCCAAGATAGTATGATGTGTACAGAATTGATTGACTTATTTAAGTATTTTCAGAATATCTGCTATTGCGTGATTCAGTTCAGAGACATGATCTACGCAAATGTTGAAGATAACCTCTGCGTCGAGATCAAAGTAATGATGACTCAGAAAGTCCCTTACTCCAATCGCACCTTTCCAGTCGACTTCAGGATGATCATTCATCAATGGCTTTCCACCATATTTCTCAAAGCGCTAAAGATTCTCTCCGATAGTGATAAGCATTAGCACTATCCCGTCAAGCCTATCGATACCTTCATCGTCCCTTAGAAAATCATCAGGGGTCTTGATGCCGGTAAAACGGCGTTCGACTTTCTCGATGCTATCCAATATGTGGGGCGCTATGTCTTCCATAAGCCTTACATCAAACATAAACCGCCTCCTGCTCAATACGCTCCTTCAACAGAGAATTCATTGTGCTTCTGTATCGAACCAGGTCCACGGGTGCATGAAGGGCTTTTTCAAGCTGCTCCTTGGCATGGACCATTGCGTAAAGATCCGGAGGCATTTCAACAACAATATCAACATCACTGTCCTTTTCGGCTACGTTACGGGCCACAGAACCGAAGACACCAAGTCTTATGATCCCGAAGCGTTCTTCGAGTAAAGGCTTCAGCTTTCTCAGCACAGCAAGTGTTATTTCAAGGCTCATATCTAACCTCCGTCAAAAGAACATCCGGTTTTCCTGGGTATTGGTCAAGGGGTGAATGTGAGCCTGACATTGGAAAGTGCCCCCGTTTATGGTGTAGAACCGGTAGAGCTTAATTGATTTGTACGCCCGCCAGGATTTCCTTCGACTCACTGACGTTCGCTCAGGATAAATTCACCCTTGCTGATTCCAGCATGAAATGAGACATATTTTCTTGTAAGTTGAAGAAAAACCGCACGACCTGCAATCAATCATGTTAATTATAGATCTTTGTTTTTGCGCTGATATGGCGATTTCTTCTGATAAGTTGAAGAAATGTGGTACGTCCCCGGAGTTTCTGAACAAGAGGTTGGTACACCAACCCAATAACCATACGAACCCGATTTGCTCCTGTTATTCTGCTTCAATCTTCATTCATTTGTGTAAAGAGAGTGAAACCATCCATGAAAGTATTTCGCAATCCCATCATCTACGCCGGAGAACTTCAGAAAGAAATGGTTCGGGATAACCTCACCAGGAAACAGCTTGCCAAGCAGCATGGGGTTTCTTCTGATAGGATCACTCATTGTCTATGCCTGTTGAAGCTGCCTGAAGAGAAACTAAAGGAGATTGATGCCTTGGGTGACAACTGGGGCAAGAGGGTGGTTACGGAGCGGGAATTGCGGGATTATAGAAGGAGCTACTCCAGCTTTAACAGCGTTATCCCTGCACTGGAATCATCAGAAGATTATCATGCTTAATAGATACCATCGGGAAGCTCTGCTCCTCTCGCTCTCTTTTGCATCGGTTCTTCATGTGTAAAATGATTCGATGTATGCTTAAGTTGAGGAAATGCGGCACGACCTACTGCAAATTACTAAAATATGGGTCTCTTTTTTTGCGTTGATAAGGGTATCTCTTCTGATAAGTTGAAGAAATGTGGTACGTCCCCGTTGAAAATAGTTCTTTTAGAATTATTCAATTCTATGAGTGTGTTGGCCAAATAAGAGAATAGTTTACGCTCCGTCCTTTACCAGGATTCTTATGAAGAACTCCTTTTTTAAGAAGGTCCGCAATATCTCTTTTCGCGGTTTCCCTTGAGGTTTTTACCATACTCCTGTACTTACGATTAGTCAGTCCACCTTTAAAACCCCTTCGTCCATATTCAGAAAGCTTGTTGATGACCTTTTTCTGCCTAGAATTCAGAGAGATATCAGCTAAACTCAGCCAGAGCTCTGCCCTTTCTCCTGCTCTTTCAATCTCACTCTGTGCTGAAACAAGCGCTCTTTGCATACATTCAAAAAACCAAACCAACCATTCTGTGATGTCTCCGTTTCCCTTTTGCGTTTTCTCAAGAACATCGTAGTACTCCGAGCGCTCAGAAAAAATCTGTGCCGAAATACTGAAAAATCTTTTTGCCTTTCGGTCATCCTGGGCTATTGCCATATCGGCAACGGCTCGGGCAACCCGTCCGTTCCCATCCTCAAAAGGATGTATCGTTACAAAGTAAAGATGAGTTTGTGCCGCTCTCACAAGACCATCCATCGTATCCTTTGAGGAGTTGAACCAGTCAAGAAATGAACGCATCTCAGCCTCAAGACGAATCGCTGGAGGTGCCTCAAAATGTATTGTTTCCTTATCATGGGGACCGGAAACAACCTGCATCGGCGAAGATCCTTTTCTCCACTCACCAACTACTATCTTCTGCAGACCAGAATATCCTGTAGGGAAAAGGGATGCCTGCCAGCTTTTTAATCTGCCAGAAGTTAGATGAGCAGTATGGTTCTCCGTAGCATCCATTAGTGTTTGAACCAGCCCCTCAGCATACCTGTCCGGGTTTCCAAGACCTGCGGTTTCCATTCCCAGTCGCCGGGCAATCGAAGATCTCAATCCTCTACGATCCAGATGTATATTTTCAATGGCAGCGGTAGCAATAGCTTCATTCTCAAGCTGGCTGGCAAGGAATTCAAAACCCAGCAAACCTGCTTTTGCAAACACCATTCCCTGGAGTTGTCTGACCCTTCCCAGAGGTTGAAGAATATCAGTGCTGTTCCAGACCATCTTCGGCCACATGGGCCGTTCCCAGATATACTTGCTCAATTCTCTTCCTCTCATTCAGACCCAATTGATCTTTCTTATTGGGCCAGCCACTGACCCGATTATATGCGGTATATGATTCTTGTCAAGTTATCTCCCTTCCAGTAATCTCGTTCTATCTTTCCATTTCAAGGTTCATTCCGTCTATCTACAAAATTGACGAGGAATTCAACAACAAGATGAAGATGATCGTCTGAAGAGCGTAAGGCTTCAGAAACTTCGAAAACTATAGACTGAGAGTCAGAGCATTGTGTGCTTAGATCGGATAGGTGCCCCTGTTAATGGTGTAGAGCCCAAAAAAGGGGGCTGGTGCCCCCTGTTTTTACTGGTACACCGACCCAATGACCATAAGAACCCGATTTACGCCTGTTATTCTGCTGAAATCCTCATTCATTTGCACTAAGAGAAAGAAACCCGCCAAGAAGATCTATCGCAATCCCGTTATCTATGCTCAGGAGCTTCGTGATGAGATGGTTCGGGATAACCTCACGAGGAAACAGCTTTCCATAAAGCATGGAGTTTCATCGGACAGGATCACTCAGTGGCTTTGCCTACTAAAGATACCTGAAGTGAAACAGAGAGAGATTGAAAATCTCGGTGACAACTGGAGTAAGCAGGTTATCACAGAGCGAGAGTTGCGTGCGATACGAAGATGTTCAATTGAAGTGTGTGTTCGTAATCGACAATAATAGGGACCTTTCTTTCCGGAATATCGAACTTATGCTAACACTGAGTGCCAGGGATTTCTTCTGAAGGTCTACTGCTAATCCATCTCCAGCCATTTAGGATTTATGGTATTGACATGAAAAAAAATTAAATTATAAGAATCATATGTTTCAGGGATAATTGCGATAACCCTTTGAATAACATATGGTTAAGGTAGGTATATAGAGACGGGTGATTGATCATGAAAAATCTGTCAGTTCTTCTGTTTTCTGCGGCTGTGTTTCTGCTTGTGCCGTGTGTGTCTGAAGGTTCGGACGGCTCGATAGTGGCATGGGGTCGCAACAACTACGGCCAGTGCAATGTGCCCGCGCCCAATGAGGGTTTCGTGGCGGTTGCCGGGGCTTATATTCATAGCTTCGGCCTGAAGGCAGACGGCTCGATAGTAGCCTGGGGTTGGAACGGCTTAGGCCAATGCAATGTGCCCGGGCTCAATGAGGGTTTCGTGGCGGCTGCTGGTGGATATGGTCACAGCCTCGGCCTGAAGGCAGACGGCTCGAT
>JAUWSQ010000005.1 GCA_030609965.1 Candidatus Fermentibacterota bacterium | reverse complement strand
TTGATTGTCCAAAAGCGATCTGAAGCATGAATTTGCCCTGAGGTGTATCCTCAAACCAGAATGTCGGAAATTTCAAGGACTTCAATTTACCGGTATCCAATGCGTATAGGATTCTACCGCCGTCAATCGAATTGCGAGCCAAGCGGTCAGGATGCCAAGCTATAATGCCTGATACATCGCCGGATTCGATTGATGTCATCATGTCATTGAATACAGGACGCCCCGGATCCTTTGCGGTTTGTGTTTCGATGAATTCACGTTCTATGACAAGATGTTCCTTCAGGGCAAATTCTCTGAGTTCAGACAGCTGTGCGTCAATTGAGAGCATCTGCCGTTCTTCGCTGTCTGATGATTTTCGTGCATAGAGATAATATTTCATAATGCTCCCTTCTGGTATCTGAAGATTTTCAGTACTCTATCTTCTACGTTCTCTCTCATGATAGATAGTATACATCTGTATACTACTGTTCGCAACGCACTTCTTTTCCAGTTTCGGATAATCTGCCGCTTGGACAGCAAGAAGACAGTCGGGGACAGATGTCCCCCTGCTTGGACTCTGAGGGATTGAGCTCAAAGAAAGACAAGCCACTCAGCGCCGGACTCCCTTCAGACAGCGCATCATCAGCCTTCATACCTATTTTGCCGGACTCAGAAGTCTCCTCTGCTTACGGACTCCAAGGTTTCAGTTCTCTCGGATCGAAGACAGATCCGATTCTGGAGATTCAATACATGATGCCATGGAAAATACTCGCGGAACGCGAGTCATTTTCGGAAATTTCTGGAAAATCTGAACTATGGTACCCCCAACGGGATTCGAACTCGACATCCGCAAAGACTCATTGAAGGCCCTGTGAAAAACCTGTGCAGACAAGTTTTCCAATAAATAAGGGGCTTATGCTAGTTTAGAGACCCATCCATGATCATATTTCTCGTTGTCGAACTGAGGATTGAAGTTCTGCGGAAGGTACGATATCATTCTGGCTTTCTGATTGTTCGAAAGGGAAGCCTGTCTGCTGAAGCTGCCTGAACAGAAGCTTATTGAGATACAGGTACTCGGTGATTACTGGAACAGGCAAGTAGTTACTGAGCGTGAGTTAAGAAACAATAGAAGATGCTACTCCAGCTTCAGCAGCATTACACCTTTGCTGGATTCATCAGAAGATAACCTTGCTGAATATATACCATCGGGCAGTTCAGATCCTGTTTCTGATCTCCCGTTCCATTGGTAGACTGCTTCACTTCCGCTGAAAGCAGGTTCTATCTCCGTGACCAGTCTTCCGGAAAGATCAAAGATTTGAAGATAACTCGGATTACTAGAGAACCCTGATGCTGAAACACTGATTGATGTTGAAAATGGATTGGGAGATACTTCAAGGATCAGGCCAGATATTGAACCTGATTCATGCTCCCCGACACCAAGGTTGATGGTAGTGTTTTGATAGCAGCGAATGTACGCTGGTATGTAAGGATAATGTTCAATTATGATCAGATCAAAATCTCCGTCAAGATCAAAATCCTCGGATATCATTCCGTATGTGCAATATTCTGTTTTCAAAAAGAGAAGGCTGTCCGCATGATGTGAAAAACTACCATTACCATATCCGGGATAAACGATACTGCCAATGTATGTAGAAATAGCTACATCCAGATGACCATCCAGATTGAAATCTTCTACTTCAACCCACTGACCCAAACCCGTCAATGAATCTGACCGTCCGTATCCAGCTCCACACCAGAGGAAAACAACATCATAATCTGCTACAATATCTCCACAGGTTGCTACAAAATCCGGTATACTGTCCTCGTCAAAATCCCCGGAATCCAGAAAACAGTAGTTTGGTCCGCAAGGAAAATAATTCACTACTTTTACCGGTGGCTGAAAAGTTCCATCACCATTTCCGTAGAGAAATTGGATACGGCCATCAAGACAAAGTACACCAATATCGACATTGCCATCCAGGTTCATATCACCAAGGATTTGAACTGTTTGGAAAAAAGAAGCAAGGATTTCATAGCTTTCTGTGTCCTGAAAAGTGAAATCACCATTACCAAGCTTTATGGAAATCGCGGAATTACCACTTTCTATGCCTGAAACAACCAGATCATTGTTTCCATCGTCGTTCAGGTCCCCGGAGGTTACCCAGACATTCATAACATGTAACGTGTCCAGTTCTGTAAAAGTACAATCCCCATTACCTTTGAATAAGTGAATTAGATCTCCTTCAAATATGCTTCCTGCACCATCTGTAAATCCTTCTCCTATGAGAAGATCATCGTATCCATCATTGTCGAAATCATTAACCGTGATTGATCCCAGCGGGTAATCAAACATATCCGTGGTAAACACATCGAACGTACAGTCACCATTTCCAAGGAATGTGTATAGATATCGGTCTTCTCCGCTTAGATCGTAATAGGCAACTGCAAAATCAGGGTATGCATCATCGTTGAAGTATCCAGCGTCTAAACAGATTGCTTGCCAGGGTTCATCCTCAACTTCATATTCAGATGCCAGCTTGAAGATGTAATCAGCCTGGGCTGAAGTGGTTATTGCGATCATAAATATGATAACAAGGTAATTACACATCTCTGTTACCTCCCCTAATCATTCAGTATGATTACTTTCTTAACAATATTCCCTGTATCCAATCCCTCAATGCATACTGTGTCCAGGTTATTTTCTACTTCCCCCTCTCAGGAGAAGAACCAGGAAGAAAGGGCCACCAATAAGGGACATCACAATTCCGATTGGAAGCTCGGCAGGGCTGATAACCACCCTTGAAAGTGAATCTGCAAGAGTGACAAGCAGCATACCTCCAAGTGCTGATGCCGGAACAAGGTATCTGTAATCAGCTCCGACGAATCTCCTCATAATATGGGGCACCATCAGTCCCACAAATCCGACGGGACCCACAACGCCGACGGTTGATCCTGCAAGAAGGGCTGCGACCGCAAGCATCAGGTTCCGTTCCAGGTTTACCGATACGCCTCTAGTATGGGCGATATCATCACCCTGTGAAATCTGGTTCAGAACCCCCGTTCTGGTAAGCACTAAAGCTGTTCCCAGGATCACCGGCGGCAGGAGGAATACAGGTTTGCCCCATCCGATAACCGCCATATCACCCATCATCCATCGTACTATCTCCATAATCCTTGAGGCATCACTGAAATACTCGAACAGAAGAAGTATCGATGCGCCTACGAGATTCATGGTTATCCCGGCCAGAAGGAGTGTGGAACCGTAATCACCTCTCCTGCTGCGGTAAGCAAGAGCGTACACCAGAACAACCGCAAGCAGAGCTCCTGCTGTTCCGGCGGCAACAAGGCCCATAACAGGTATGATCAGCCCGGAGACTATTACTGAACCGGCAACCAGCCCGGCTCCCGCGGATATACCGAGTGTAAAGGGTGTTGCCAGGTCATTCCTGAGGAGGGACTGAAGAACACAGCCCGAAATGGACAGGGCGCTTCCGGTAAGCAGAGCAAGTATTAATCTCGGCAGTCTGAGCCTCATGATAACCCATTCCGGAGGGTGATCCATTGGACCTGCAAGAAGTGAAAGAGCGCCGGCCAGGAGTACGGACAATACAAGAAGTATCCAGAATCCGGATGATGGTTTTGATACGATTCCGTTTTTCATTGTTTCATTTCAGGAACGATAACCCAGGAACGGGTCGCTCTATCCTTCGATACAAGAAGATTGACATCGAATACCTCCGACAGTATCTCGGTTGTGAAAACATCGGCGGGGCTGCCGAATGCTCTGGATCTTCCATCTGCCAGAACAAGCACTGAATCAAGGTACCTTCCGGAGAGGGCGACTTCGTGCGTGCTTAAAAGAACCGCAATTCCTCTGCTGGAGAGTTTTTTCAGCAGGAGCCACATATTAAGTTGATGCCTGAAATCCAGGGATGAGCCCGGTTCATCCAGAAGGAGAAGCTCGGGTTCCTGTGCAAGTGCCGATGCGAGTAGAACCAGCCGTTTTTCCCCGCCGGAAAGGTTTGAGAACACTCTGTTACGCAAATCCCATGTATCAGTTTCATGCATGCATTTCTCAGCGGTCTCCAGGTCATCACCGGAATCCAGAGCCCAGCCGCTTCTGTATGGATGTCTGCCGAGAAGAACGGTTTGCGCAACGGTCAACCGGGATTGAGGATTGAAGTTCTGTGGAAGGTAAGATACCATTCTAGCCTGCTGATTACTGGAGAGGGAAGACAGCCTGTTGCCGCATATGAGAATCTCCCCGGAATAATCAACCCCGATCTGGAGTATGCTCCGCAGAAGCGTGCTTTTCCCGACGCCGTTCGGGCCGATCAGTCCGCATATCTCACCAGCTGCGATCGAAAGGCTGATATCCGAAAGAACCAGGTTACTTCCATAACCAGCGTTCAGATTCCTGATGCTCAGAGCAGACACGAACATATCCTTTCAGCTATCAGGCCGATCCTTCCACCGGGGATCATAATGTACGGCTCAAAGAGACAGTGTACTCTGTCGGATTCAAATCCAAGCTCCATCCAGTAGTCCTTTTCGGAGGCCGTAATCTCCGTCGTATCCGTTTTTCCGGGGTAAAGACAGATAATATGATCCGGAGAGAGGTCAATGACACCTTCAGCGGATATCAGGGGCCAGCTGCCGGTTCCCGGAGCGGATATCTCACAGTTGACAGAGGAAAGAAGATCAGCGAAAAATGTGCTCATTCCGGCAACGGTCATGCTGGATGAACCTCTTTCATGGTATATCACTATCATTACCGAAATGGGAGCTGTGCTCTCCATTTCAATTGCAAGGGAGTCCAGTTTTTCATGCAGCTCCTCCCTGAAATCAGCCGCCTGTGCACCGTATCTGGCATCAAGGGAATCAAGGGAGCTGAAAATATCAGCCAGCGTATCGAACCGGTAGCTATAGAAGGGTATGGAAAGGGTTGCTGCAAGTTCCCTGAGCACCGGACTCTCGCCTGAAATATGAATTGAAGTCGGAACAAGTGAGGCTATCTGTTCCAATGATGGGTCAATGTAACCTCCAACCTGCGGCAGGTTCCCGGTCTCCTCCGGCCAATCAGAGTAGCGGTCTACACCCACTATTCGAGAGCCAAGACCGGAAGCGTACATCAGCTCAACAAGAGACGGGCCCAGAACGACAAATCTGTTATCCTCCAGGCTGTCGTTATTAATGCCCGAGCAGGAACAGAACAGAATTGCCGACAGAACGATGAAGAGCAAGGTTTTCACAGCGATCCGTTTTCCGAAAGTGTCGAAAGCCGCCCGTGCCCCTTGAGCTTACTCAGAGCTCTGGATTCCAGCTGCCTGACCCTTTCCCTGCTTATACCGAATATCCTGCCGAGTTCCTGCAGAGTACATGGCTCATCGTCCAGAAGCCCGAAGCGCAGTGTAATTATAGTCTTCTCCCTGTCAGAGAGTGAAGCAAGCGCCGCATTGATCCTATCCCTGGTATCGGTATGTACAGCCTCTTCATCAGGCTGCTGAAGACGGCTCTCCAGAAAATCGGCGATCGTTGCATCATGCTCTCCATCGGTATGATCCAGTGACAGCAAGGGTGCGGTAGAAATGTATATCTGTTCTATTTCGTTCCGGTTTCTTCCGGTGTATTCTGAAAGTTCATCCAGGGTTGGCTTACGACCGGTCTCCAATGTAAAATCGTCAATTGCCCTGTTTATTGAAGAATCTTCTTTCTGCAGAGATACCGGGAGTCTGACCAGCCTTGAGTGGTGAAGAATGGCTTTTATGATGTACTGTCTTATCCACCACACAGCGAAGGTGGACAGTTTGCAGGACCGGCTGTAATCGAAACGCCTGACAGCCTCCATAAGGCCCTGGCATCCTTCCTGAACGAGATCCATCTCTTCCATTATACTGCATGGATAGTACTTCCGTACCATGGAAACCACAAGTTTGAGATTCGCCTCAACGAAACGTTCGAGAATATCAGCGTTTTTCAGAAATGCTTCCCGAAAACGATTAGCAGCAGCAGAATATTCGTGAATACAAGAACCTCTTTCCACCTCCATAAGATCCAGTTCATTCTGGATGGATGAAAAGAGAGGATGGAGTTCCCATGACCGACAGCTGTTCTCTATGGCAGGTTCCAGGAGTGATTCATGATTAAGAGCCTTCACAGTGACGGGAATCGTATCATCTGCCAGAAGGTCCATCAGGCTCATACGCCGGGTAAGCAGTTCTCTGCAGATCTCGATCCCTTCAAACAGTTCGCTGCCGATGTTCTCCACGGTATGCCACAGAAGATGAAGATCACGTACTGAATCGCGATTCAGGTAACGGCTTTTCATGTTACCGATGATTTTCCTCAGTTTGTTTTTTCCCGAATCAGGCAGACGTCCGTTAACAATAGCCCAGAAGGACTCGTCGATCATTCTCTTTGCGGAAATATCTCCATTCAGCAGCATCCGCAGGGGCTCGAAGAACTGATCTCTACCAAGCTTTATGGAAAGTATGGATTCAAGCATATTGCATCTTACTTTTTCCTGCTCTGTGATCAGATCCTTTTCCTCCTCCGCTGACATTGGAGATACAACGTCAAGCTCCCGGAAGAATACGGTACTTGACGAGCAATCACGATTTCTGCGGAAGCCGGGAATAGGAACTCCTTACTTGTAGTATTTTTTTTCTATGTCTTTTATCTCTGCAATCCTGCGCCGCAGCTCCTGGATATCATCATCACTTTCAGCCGAATCCAGTTGCGATTTCAGCTGTTTACGCTCCTCCTTAAGTCTGTTCTTCTTTACTGCTTTTCTCAGTCTTTCAATGTCCTGGGGTTCAGTCTGTTCCGGATATACCGTTAAGAATCCAGCGCATATGGAACTGTCATTATCCTCAAGACGCGAAAGCTGAAAGAGCACCATTCCGGAATCTGCCTGTCTTTTTATTTCACTGAATATTCTGGATCCCGATTTACTTTGAAAATCATCTTCCATAATGAAATCAACCAGCGGGTTCGATAATCCCTCAGGGGAAAGAAGGATATAACCCAGTATTCTGCTGTCCCACTTGTTAAGCTCTGTCTCTTTCAGTTTTCTATAGGCAGGTTTTCTGATCTTACCGTCCTCTTCACTGATCTCAAGCTCAAGTGTCTTCATTGAGTAACCGGTTTCCTCCGACATAACTTTAAGCATCGTCTCCCTTATAACAGGTTCGGTGGCACTCGAAGCGATTTCGACAAGTCTTTTCACAACCTTGACCTTTTTCTCCGCCCCCTTCACCGAGGACCAGCCGCCAAGAAGCCCAAGGGCGTATCTGATGGGGTCATCAGCTCTTCCAATCAATTCAAGGATCGATTCCCTGCCCATCTCGAGTATGTAATCATCCGGGTCCTGTCCTCCGGGAATAGCGATTATCCCGGGGAGATATCCCTGCTCAAGAATGATTTCAGCTGCTCTTACAGATGCCCTCTGTCCGGATCTGTCACCATCGTAGCAGATGTAAACAGACGCAAGAGCTCCCATCTGACGGGCCTGGGGTGATGTCAGAGCTGTTCCACAGGTTGCGACGACGCACTCAAATCCAGCGTCCACAAACCGGGCATGATCGAAATAACCTTCGACGAGAATGATCATATCCAGGTCCCGTGATGCTCGTGCGGCATCTCTGTAGCCGTAAAGGTAATCACCCTTTCTATAAATGGGTGAATCGGGGCCGTTCATGTACTTCGGAGCTCCGGATGAGGATTCTTTGATCAATCTCCCGCCGAAACTGATTATTCTGCCCCGTCTGTCGGAAATCGGAAACAGTATTCTGCCCCTGAATTTATCGTATATACCGCTACCCCTGGTGGATTGCAGAGCCAGGCCCGATTCGATAAGCTGACTTTCGGAGTATCCCCTCTCGCGGAGGTGGGTGGAAAGCCCGCCTTTATCCGGAGCCCAGCCGATACCGAGCTTTTCGATGATCACTTCAGATAGTTCTCGTCCCTCAAGATACTCCCGCGCAGGGGTTCCAGTTTTCCCCGAAAACTGCTTCCTGTAATATTTCTGTGCCTCGGCAAGTATCTCCCTGAATATATCCGTTCTGGTTGTGTCTCTTCCGGTTCTTTCCAGTTTGATTCCGGCTTCGGTTGCCAGTTCCTCCACTGCTTCTGTGAATGAGAAGCTGAGATAGTTCATAAGAAATGAGAATATGTCTCCTCCTGCCCCGCACCCGAAACAGTGGTACATCTGCCTTTCCGGGGAGACGAAGAATGATGGTGTCTTCTCCCGGTGGAAGGGACACAAACCCTTTATGCTTCTCCCTGATCTCTTCAGGCTGACATACCTGCCGATTACTGTGACTATATCACTCGATGTCCTGACACGTTCGACGGATTCGTTTGAGAAATAACCGCTTTTTCCGCTCATCTGGATGACTTCTCAGCTGTGTTCAGAAATACTATCGTTACTCCTGTCCCTCCTTCGGATGGTTTCCCCTGCCTGAAGGAGGCTATCCTTCTATCTACCCTTACAGTATCGACAACCGCCTTCATCAATATACCTTTTCCCTTGCCGTGTATGATATTTATAAAGGGAATACCTGCGACGATCCCATCATCAACAGCACGATCAAGCTCAGCAAGAGCCTCGTCAGCGGACATTCCTCTGAGGTTCAGCTCAGTTTCAGCGGTGACGGGAATGCTCCATCCTGCGGAAGAAGGTTTCTCTTCCGGCGGCTGTATCTTCTCAAGGTCGCCAAGTGCTTTTCTTAGTTTGAGATTACCAAGTATGACTGTAGCCTGATCCTTGCCAATATCCTCAACCTTTCCGCACCCGCTCCATCCCTTCACATTAACCCAGTCTCCAGGTTCTATATCCCCGAGGGCCTGTTCCCTGCCAGCAGAGGTTTTCAACTTGTGATCATGGGATACTGCGGATACTTCCCTGATCCTGGATCTGAGCTCCCTGCGCTCTTCGGGGGATTCGGATCTGGCAAGTCTGGCCAGAAGTGAATCAGCTCTCGAATTCACACTGCGCTCTAAATCAAGGTAATCCTTCTCGATCTTCCCCTTCTGAATCAGCAGATCGGTTCTGGCCCTGTCAAGTTCAGCTTCATTCCGCTCAAGTGATTTCCTGCCATCCTCCCGTTCCCTGCTCAGTTCCTCAAGCTGGAGCCGAGCCTCCTTTCTAGCGGAAGTAACCTCCTCAAGCATTCTATCCAGCCGGAAAGAATCACCTGATAACTCCTGGGCTCTTGAAAGAACGGAGTCCGGGAATTTCATTCTTCTTGCTATTTCAAGGGTGAAGGAAGAGCCGGGAATTCCCGCAACAAAAGTGTAATCCGGTACCAGCGAATCTTTTCGAAAATTCATGCATCCATTGAAAAAGCCTGTTTTCCCATGAGCGAAGCTCTTGAGCTGCCCCTGGTGTGTTGTAACAATAACCCTGCAGCCTGAGAAGGCTAGATGCTCAAGGACAGAGGCAGCCAGAGCAGCTCCCGTAAGAGGGTCTGTCCCGGCAGCGGGTTCATCAATAAGGGCCAGTGAGTTCAAGGAAGGCGTATGGAGCATTTCAAGCTGTTCAAGCAGGCGGGCGGAATAAGTACTCTGGTGATGGATTATCGACTGCTGGTCCCCAATTGAGACAAACACTCTGCCGAAGAACGGGATGCTTGAATCAACGTCAACGCAAGAACCTATACCGGATTGAGCCATGATAACGGCCAGCCCCACCGCCTTGAGAAGTACACTCTTCCCACCGGCATTCGGTCCGCTCACGATAAGTACCCTCCAGTCTGGAGGGAGTTCAACATTGTTACCGACAACTTCTTTCTCTGGTATCAGAGGATGTCTGAGGTTCCGGAGAGACAGGCTGCCTTCGGGGGGAAAGAATGTTCTGTGTTCTCGATGATAGGAAGTTCTGGCGAAAACAGCGTCAAGGGAAGCTGATGCTTCAAGACAATCTTTGAGGCTGTTCAGATTCTCCCTTACCTCAAGCGAAGCTTCCTTTAATATCCTCCTCTTCTCAAAATCAAGATCAAGGGAGGCTTCTCGCATGGCATTACCGTCTTCGACAAGTTCCGAGGGTTCAATGAAAATTGTCTCACCGCTTTCGGACCGGTCATGAACGATTCCGCGAACATCGCTCTTCCGGGAAGAGATAACGGGCAGAACATACCTTCCATCTCTTAATGTAGGTGGGATATCTCTGAGTAGATTTCTACCCGAAAGTGCAGTTGAAATTTTAGCTATCCTCTTTGATAGTTTTCTCTTGAGCCTGTCCACCTGTTTGAACAACCGGGAGAGTTCACTGGATGCGTCCGGGGAGAGTTCCCCATCAGGAGTAGTTATTGATATGAGTCTGTCAGCAAGATTCGCAAGCCTTGGTATACGTTCAAGATGCTTGTCCAGAGCTGAATAATCGACTGTTTCATTTCTGGAGGAGTCTACAGACTCGATGAATCGATCCATTCCGGCCAGTATTGAACCGACAGTCCTCAATTGCCGCGGATCAAGTACTATTACGCCATCATCAAGAAGGCAGCATACATCATGGAGATCGTCGTTACCGCCCGCCCGAATCCTTATGTCGTTATCTAGAAGCGCCGATGCAGCTTCGGTCTCACGCCTGCGCTCAATGGCCTCTTCCCGCTTCCAGCCCGGAGTAAGAGACATGACCTTCCCGCTTCCCATCCGGCTCCCGGTTCTGGCGGCAATATCCTCCAGTATCCTCCGAAATTCCAATCGTGCATGGGAACTGGTCATGGCATTAATTCCTGCAGCAACTATGATGAGGGTACAAAATGATCTGATTCACCAAGCTCCTTCAGTACTTTTTTCTCCTTCCTTGAAAGACTTTCCGGGACGTAAACATCGGGAATCACTACAATATTTCCTCTGCCGAAACCCTTCAGTTTCCTGATGCCTTTTCTTTTAAGAACAAGCCTCTCCCCCGGCTGCACTCCCGGTGGAACAGTAATATTCATAGTTCCTTCCTCAACAGCCGGGATAACGATCTCAGTGCCAAGCGCCGCATCGGGAAAAGATATTCTTGTTCTGAAGATAAGGTCGAAATCCTCACGCAGATATTGCCCATAATCGATGTTCACTATTCTTAAAATAAGATCACCGGGGTGGCCATCATTTCCGGGGAAATGCCCCTGCCCCCTGAGCCTTACGAAGTGTCCCTCGGAAACACCAGCAGGAAGATCTACCGAGATCGTTCTTTCTCTGGATTCAAGCCTTGATCCCATGCAGCCGGAACATACTTTAACGGGCAGGCTGCCCCTGCCTCTACAGTCAGGGCAGATCGAAACCGATTGCATTGCTCCGAGCAGAGTTCTTCTTACAGTTCTGATCCTCCCCTGTCCACCGCACCTCTCACACTGTTTCATTCCTTCTTTAGGATCAGCTCCGGTTCCATCGCAAATACTGCAATGTTCGTTTCTTTCGACCGTTATCTCCCGGGAACAGCCCATAGCAACTTCTTCAAGGCTCAGTTCAATATCAATGACTGCATCCTCACCAGCGGAAGCCTCTCTTGGACGGCCGAACCCGAAAATATCCTGAAAAGCCCGAAGGGCATCATCCATTCCAAATCCGCCGAAGAAATCCGACATGTCCGGCATTCCATCCGCTGAACCTGTTCTGTCGAATCTATCCTTCGTCCCAGGATTACTTAAAATTTCGTAGGCCTGAGTGATCTCCTTGAATTTCTCCTCGGCAGCCCTGTCACCTGGATTTCTGTCAGGGTGATATTTCAGTGCGAGCTTCCTGTAAGCGCTTTTGATCGTAGCATGGTCGGCGTCCCGCTCAACTCCAAGAACACCGTATGGATTACTGCTCATGAATCACATCCGTAATAAGGTTCATACTTTTAATTCATCTATTTTCCGAAACAGAAATATAGTGAGGAAATACTTTTGATGGAAAACAGCATTTATAGCTGTTACAATTCTCAGGAAGCGGTGCGGTCAGTCCATGCCCTCTTTCTGACTCAGCGATTCGGTACCATCCGAGTCATCTTTATCATCAAGGGTATCCAGCATATTCAGTATATTCCGCGAGGTGTGCAGAACCATGGTAAGATCCTTCTTTGCACGTTCTATAGAAGCTATGTCGGAGCTGTCACGGGCATCTCTAAGTTCATCGAGGGCGCTTTTAAGCTCTGCCTGCGAATCCGCATCAAGCCTGTCCTTGCTTGTATTAAGCAGCTTTGATGCTTCGTATATTAACTGATCGGCTAAATTCCGCTCCTCGATCAGTTTGGTTCTGTCACGGTCTTCTTCTCTGTAATTCCGTGCATCCCGGATAAGCTCCCGGACATCATCATCTGAAAGCCCGCCGCTGGGATTAATCTTCAGTTCCTGATGCTTGCCTGTAACCGCATCCTTAGCGTTGACAAACAGTATTCCATTGGCATCGATTGAGAATGCCACTTCTATTCTGGGAATACCCCTTGGTGCGGGTCTGATGCCTACAAGTTCGAATCTTGCAAGGCTCCTGTTATCCTCTGTGAGTTCCCGTTCACCCTGAAGAACATGAATTCCTACGATCTGCTGATTATCAACCGCGGTGGTGAACATCTTGCTTCTCTTGATTGGAAGAGGGCTGTTCTTGACGATTATGGGAGCCATAACACCGCCAAGAGTCTCAACACCCAGTGTAAGCGAAGTTACATCAAGAAGCACAAGATCCTTCCTCTGGCCTGAGACCACGGATCCGGCTATTGCAGCACCCATGGCAACTACTTCATCGGGATTCACGCTGTGAACAGGTTCCTGATGAAAAGCTTCCTCAACAAGTGTCCTGAGCATGGGGATCCTGGTGGATCCGCCGACAAGAACGACCGTCTCGAGGTCTTCATGTGTAAGACCGGCATCTTTTAATACCTGTTCGCATAGAGGCCGAGTACTTTCAACAAGATCCTTTATAAGCCCTTCAAACAGGGCTCGTGTAATCAACATTTCAAGATGAAGAGGTCCCTGATCGCCCGAGGCAATAAAGGGAAGATTAATTGAAGTTTCAAGGGCTACAGAGAGTTCACACTTAGCTCTTTCAGCTGCTTCACGAACCCTCTGAGGTGCTACGGGATCTTCTCTGAGATCAATCCCCTTTTCCCGCTGGAACTCTTTCATGATCCAATCGACCAGCAATGCGTCAAAATCGTCTCCACCGAGCTGAGTATTTCCGGTTGTGGCTTTGACTTCAAATATGCCATTCACCACCTGAAGAACGCTGATGTCGAATGTACCACCACCAAAATCGAATACGGCTATCTTTCGCCGTTCAACCGCGTCGGTAAAAGCAAGCGCAGCAGCGGTAGGCTCATTAAGTACACGCTTTACATTCAGACCGGCAATGGTGCATGCGTCCTTAGTTGCCTTTCGCTGTACCTCATTGAAATGGGCTGGTACAGTAACAACGACATCGGTGACTTCCTCCCCGAGATACTCCTCGGCCCTGTATTTCATTTTCTGAAGGATCATCGAGGAAATTTCCTGCGGAGTGAATGTTCTGCCGTCTCCTATTCTGACAACAGCATCCCCTTTATCATTAGGAATGATTTCGTAGCATACATTGAAAATACCCTTGTTGAGTTCCTCGTATTTTCTCCCCATAAGCCTTTTAACGCTTGTTATTGTCTCTTTGGGATTAGTTATCGCCTGTCTTTTAGCAACAATGCCTACAAGCCTGTCTCCCGCAGGTGTAAACGCAACAACGGAAGGCATGACCCTTGGGCCTTCTCCGGTTTGAATGACGATGGCGTTTCCACCTTCGCTTATCGACATGCAAGAATTTGTTGTTCCCAGGTCAATACCAATTGTACAGCCCAAAATCCCTCCTTAAATGTACTTTATCCTATTTTGAAGTGCTGCATCATAGTCAGAATTACCTGAACAGGATAACTGAATACTCCGTAGAATAATGCAAGTCGCTTCAAACTCCAACCTCCGGAAAAACAATCAGATTAACCGTATGCAGTCAGCAATAGAATATCATATCCTCAGAAGCTTTGGTCATTAAAACTCATCTCGAATTACTACTCTTCCCGAGTACCGATTTTATCGATTCTGCGTCTGGTGAAAAGAGTACTCCCTCCTCACAGATAATTGCAGTAATAAGCAGAGCCGGTGTAACATCGAATGCCGGATTCCATACCCCGGCTGCTTCTGGAAGCAGCTTCCTGCCTTCAAAGCAGGCCAGTTCATCCCTGCTCCTCTGTTCAATCTCAATTTCGCTTCCCCGTGAAGTGGAAACATCAAAAGTGGAAAGAGGAGCAACAACGTAAAAGGGGACTCCATGGGCTTTTGCCGCAAGCGCGAGCTGATATGTCCCTATCTTGTTTGCAGCGTCTCCATTGGCTGCTATCCTGTCGCTGCCGACTATAACAGCATTGACCTCACCGTTTCTCAGAAGCGAAGCCGCTGCGGAATCGGGAAGAACATCCACCGGGATACCCGCTCTGGAAAGCTCCCAGGCTGTCAGCCTTGCACCCTGAAGAAGCGGGCGGGTTTCATCGGCATACACCTTTGTCAGAATATTACGGTCCCACGCTTCGTATATCACTGCAAGGGCTGTCCCCAGACCTGCGGTTGCCAATCCTCCTGCATTGCAATGGGTCAGGACTATCGAACCGCTTTGCAGAAGATCTGCACCGAAACGGCCCATCCGTCTGCTGGCTTGCAGATCGGATTGCATCATTTCATGAGCGGATTTAAGAAGAGCCCGGACGGCATTTTCCCGGCCTGGATTCCGGCGGAAGATCTCTTTCTGGATCAAAAGGCAATGAAAAAGATTGACAGCTGTAGGTCTTGTTCCCTCAAGTGTCTCGATCTTCGAATGAAAGGCTTCATTAAATTCTTCACCGGGACCGGAGGTTAAAGCAGCAATTACAGCACCAAATGCTGCTGCGATCCCTATTGCCGGCGCGCCTCTTACGGCAAGGGTCCTGATGGCTTCCGCCAGGGAATCGATATCCCTGCAATCGATATAAGTTTCTTCGGATGGAAGTTGTCTCTGGTCAAGCAGCCGCAGGAAACCATCCATCCATTGCATTGTTGGAAGAGGGACCATATCAGTTTCTGCCTGACAGGACATCCAGGCACAGTTTGAGAATACCCACGGGTTCCATCAGTCTGCCCATACCTTCCGAGCCGCAGGCAAGAGGTCCCATCACGGGACCTGCAAACATCACCCCACGGCATGCAAGTGTCTCTAAATTGGCTGCTGTAGCACTGTTTTTCCACATTCTGGTATTCATCGAAGGAGCCATGATAACAGGTGCTTCGCATGCAAGAAAAGCGGAAGAGAGCAGATCGTCAGCCAGTCCGTTGGCGGACTTGCCTATGAAATCCGCTGTAGCAGGAACAACGGCAAAGAGATCTATACTGTCGGTCAGTGTAATATGGGGAACAGGATCACCGGGCTGCGTAGTGAAAAGCGAGCTGTAAACTGGTCTTCCTGTTACACATGCCAGCTGAGTTTCGGAAATGAACCGCAGTGCTGCCGGAGTAATTACACCGTCTATTTCAAAGCCTTCCTTTCGCAGCAGGGAGGCAAGCATAACTCCCTTGAAGGCTGCCGCGCTGCCGGTAATTCCCAGCAGTATCTTTTTAGTTTCCATTGGAATACCTTTCAGCAATACGGTCTATTCCTACAAGTGTCAGTTCGGGACATACCTTCATCAAATTTCTGCATTTCCCAGCAATACCTGGTGCCCAGCCTCCAGTTGCCCATATTTCGGGAACTCCTTCAATAACTTTCACGAGTTCGTCGATTATGTGGTCAGCTGCTCCAACAGCCCCGAGAAGTACACCTGAGCATACAGCTTCAGCAGTACTCTTTCCAAGGGGAGAAGCTGGAAACTCAAGGTCTACCGGATTGAGTTTTTCCGCCTTCTTGAACAGTTCCCCCGCAGCGGTGCCTACTCCGGGAGTTATTGCGCCGCCAAGGTAAGTCCCTTTGCTGCTTATAACATCGAAAGTTGTTGCCGTTCCAAAATCAACAACAATTGCCGGACATGACCCAAGGCTCAGAACAGCTGCTGTATTCGCAAGTCGATCGGCACCCAGTTCGTGGGGAAAGTCGTAATCGATTGCAATCCCCGCTGTCTCTACATTTACTTCGACCGGATCCACGCTGATATACCTTCTGGAGAGATTCAGGAGAGCATGGCGGACCTGCGGAACAACGCAGGCGTATGCGACACCTTCAGGGAGATCACAATCGTCCGCCTTCAGAAGCGAATTCAGGATAACCCAGAGATCATCGGCTGTCCAGTGTCTCGTAGTTATCCTCCATTGAACATCAAGCCTTCCGTCTACGAAGACACCCGCCGATGTCCTGGTATTGCCTATATCAAGTACAAGCCTTTTCATGTAATCCCCCAGTCAAATCCTATATCCGCTGATGGAGCAGAATGTGTAAGGGCACCTGAGGATATTCCGTCAATTCCGGTACCTGCCACTTCCCTTAGATTTTTCAGTGTTATCCCCCCGGAAGCCTCAAGGTAAATACCGCTGCCGGATGCTACCCGAACAGCTTCTGCCAGTGTATCGGGATTCATATTGTCAAGCAGAATTCGGTCGGGGTTTTCATCAAGTACTTCTTTCAACTGTTCAATGGAATCCACCTCGATTTCAACGGGGATTCCCTTCTCCTTTATACGGAGTATTACGCTGTGCAATTTTCCTGATCCCCCCGCAACGGCAGTATGATTGTCCTTCACCATGGCAAGTTCTGCCAGATTGAAACGGTGATTCACCCCTCCTCCTGCCCTCACTGCATATTTCTCCAGGGCACGCAGACAGGGAGTTGTTTTTCTGGTATCAAGGATTTCCACTCCCGTTCCCTTAACGACCTCAACGTACTTCGATGTCAGCGTCGCGATACCGGAGAGGTGACAGAGGAGGTTAAGGGCAACTCTCTCCCCTCTGAGAAGCAGGTCGGCGGAACCCTGCAGGCAGCCGATCCTGTCTCCTTCGGAGGCAGTGGATCCATCAGGAATGATATTCTGAATCCTTGGAATACTACTCCCCGCCAGAATGGATAATTCGGAGAATACCTGTTCAACAAGAAACCATCCAGCTGTGATCAGTTCTTCCCTGGCCGCCGCGAAACATGTACTCTCTTCACCCAAAAGCACTCCAAGAGATGAGGTTGTAATGTCCTCCATCACTCTGTCTTCAGCAAGAGCATTACGCACAATGAACCTTCCAGCTGATACGGGATCCGACCAGTCGATTCTTTCCATCAGACCTCCTCCAGAAGCGTTTCCGGTCCGAACACAGTTTTCCCGCCGACGATAGTCGCAACAACTTCGATATCATCCCAGGAGGTATGAAAGGGATCAGCGGAAAGCACAGTCATATCCGCAACCCTTCCCGCCTTAAGGTCTCCGGAAAGATCCTGAAAACCACAGATCGCTGCAGCCTTCAGTGTGTATGCGTTAAGGGCTTGCGCTGTATCGATCCCGAATCTATCCAATGGATGGTCCGTAGCACCGCTGAGTCCCCGCAGGGGGCTAGATGGCATGCCATCGCTACCGAAACCAAGAGAAAAACCCGCATCTGCAACCAGTCTGAATGGGTTGAGAGCCAACGCTCTCTCTTTTCCGAGTTTTCCTTCATACAGACCCCCTTCGATCTGCCACCTGTTTACAAAATTAGGCTGCATGACAAAGGTGTGAATCGAAGTATCCCAGTGACCGGGCCAGTCTGCGAGTAGTTCTTCAGCATGCTCTATCCTGATGGCTGCAGAATTTCCCCTTTTATGCTTCATATGGAAATCATGACTTACACGGTCTATCTGCGCCAGAGCTTTGCCTCCTATAGCATGGTAAACAGGCATCAGACCAAGATCGGCCGCAAACTCCAGACTGCGCAGAACCTGTTCATCGGAGAGCAGGGGTTCGGTAACCGTACCGTCCGCGTAGGTTCCAGAAACAGCCGCAGTAGATGCCCCGAGGGATCCATCAAGGAAAAATTTTAAACCATCAATGCCGGGAAGTACCCCTTCTGGGAAGCTGAGTACTTCTCCTGGAAACCCGGCATCCTTCCCGAAAAGACAGATGGACATTCTTATTGGAGGGTTGTTTTTAAAAAGTACTTCAGTGGTTACAAGGGGTTCGAAAGTACATAATGCGGTGATGCCTGAGGAAAATGCCAGTTCAGCCGCCATAGAGCATGCCTGATCCAGAATATACGGTTCGGGAGGAAACAGGCTTTCAAAATCAAGAACAACCCCTTCCCTGATGATACCAGTTGAGTAATCCACTCCCGGACATTTCCGGGGGAGCAATTCAAGCATCGCTGAATTCACCAGGGCTTTATGGCAGCAGACCCTTCTGAAAAAAACAGGACGGCTTCCTGTTGCTCCGTCCAGTTCCGTAAGTGAGGGAAGCAGAGGAATATTCCAGATGCTCTCATCAAATCCAAACCCGCGGAGAATTCGCCCCGTTCCCTCCGAATCGATCTCCGAGGAAACGAGATCAAGGAGATCCCCTGCGGATACAGTTCCGGAAAGGTCAAGGTACAGGCTTTCAAGTCCGCTCCAGATGAAATGGCAGTGTGCATCTACAAAACCAGGTATTACAAATAGATCAGAACGGGTATCAGCAGATGGGGAAATATCTTCTATCCTATCCCCGCAGATGGATATTCTCGACGGAGGATGAACACCGTTTGCAGGTCCTGCCCATAGCCCTCCGCAGAGAAAGGATTTCACAAATCACGATCCTTCAGGTGATGAAACATAAGATCAAGAACTTCGGCTTCAACTTCAAAACTGAAGAAAGTGGACTTGCCACGCCTCTCAACGGCCATGACCCGGCCTCTGATCTCAGCGGTTATTGGCCCACCACGAGGGACATATCCTTCGGCAAGCTCCCTGACACCCCTGCCTGGATCGGAAATTTCTCTTGCTTCGATCTCGGTGAGTTCACCCCTGTGCCGAAACCAGCGTGTAAGGATTACATAGCTGCCTTCACTGATGGAGGAAGTACCTGGAAACCTGACATCGAGAACAACCGGCAGGCTCTCATCCTTCTTTATGGAACTGTATACGGCAACCCTGTTTCTGCCACCCTTCTTTGCATCGTAGAGAGCCTGGTCGGCAGCGACAAGCAGCTTACTGCCGGCAACTGAGGGAAAAGTGCTTACACCCAGAGATATGGTCACGGAGAGCGGAATCTGTGAAGTTTCATCATCTTCTCCGGATTGTCTTTCAAGGGGGGAATTGTAGATGCTCAGGCGTATTCTCTCTGCTGTCAGGAAAGCCTCGTTCGAGGAAGTATTTGGAAGAAGCAGTGTGATCTCCTCACCGCCATATCTGTAAGCTTCACCACGGTACTTTACAGCTTTTCGAATTATGCAGCTTACATGCCGCAGCACCGCATCCCCGGTATCATGACCCCATTTGTCATTGAATTTCTTGAAATTATCTATATCGATCATGATTACTGAGAGGGGAAGATCTTCCTCTCCCATGATCCGAAGAAGCAATGGCAGGCTGCTATCAAGAGCTTTTCGCGGTGGTATTCCTGTTACCGCGTCCAGTTCTCCCGCCCAGGGAAATTCAAACTGAAACTCACCACTGCCCATGAATGACAAATCAAAACCTCCCCTGGTTGCATGAATAATAACAGGATATCGAATAAGTAAACCACCCTGATATTGACGAGGCTGCAAGAAAGGAACAGACTATATTGAACTTGTTATTATCAGTGGGAGAAAACCATGTTTCGAATTCGAGAATTATTATCAACGTTACTGCTCGCAGTGCTTTCGATCATGATATCATGCTCCTGGTCCGCAACACAGCAGGAAATCCTTGAACGCTACAACGAAACAGCAGAATACATCAACAGGAACCAATGGGAAGCAGCTGCCGGTTCAATGAGTGCCTCTACGATGTTTCTGCTTGATTCGCTGGCTTCGGATCTGAAGACCAGTGGACTGTATGGATACGAATCAGGCCTGGACCTTCTTCCGATACTATACCGGGAGTACATTGACTTCAGTGGAGATGTAACTATGATTTTCGTACAGGGAGATCGGGCGGAAATCACTATTTCTTCTACCGAATCTCGGCAATATTCAATGATTCTTGAGGGTGGGTACTGGAAACTCGATCTTGAAGAATTATTCATAAACTGTATCGATACAGCCCTTATGGGTTCGTACGTTAAGTCATTATATGTTACGGGTAGTTTCTGATTTATTAACATTTGCACCGTGCCGGTTCGGAAAACCGGAAATGGAGAGAGAGGAAATTTGATGAAGAGATTAGCATTACTTCTCAGTATACTTGCTATCGCAATGTTTGCCGCCTGCGGTGAACAGGCGGATGAGGGTACACCAACTCCGATAGAAGACACTGATGAAGCAGCAATGGTTGAAGTCACCATTACAAACGGTCTCGAGATGTGGGAAATATACTTCATACTCATTGATCCGTCCGACGCAGCGTGGGGCGAAGATCGTCTTGGAACCGATATCCTGGCTCCGGGGGAATCCTTCACTCTTGAAATCGAAGAAGGTACCTGGGACATGATGGTTACGGACGAAGACGGTGACACTTATACACTCTGGCAGGTTGAGATAGGTGCTGAAGGTTACGAGTGGAATGTTACGCTCGACGATCTCGATTCGGGATGGGAAGAAGATGAATTAATCGAACCCAAGATTATCGAGACTGGCGAAGGAAGCACATTCATCACCATCGTCAATGATCTTCAGGGATGGGACATTTTCTACGTATATGTTGATGCTGCCGATGAACCCTGGGGTGAAGACCGCCTGGGTTCGGAACTGCTTTACCAGGATGACGAGCTTATCGTATGGGTAGACCCCGGAGCATATGACATAATGGTCGAGGACGAAGACGGCGACACCTATACACTCTGGGGAGTTGAAGTTGATGCTGCCGGTTTCGACTGGTACGTAACACTCGATGATCTTGATTCCATGATGGATGATGTCGAATATGTAGGCGTTTCTCTTGATACAGGTGACGGAATTGCACCTGTCACTATCGTGAACACTCTGGGCGGCTGGGACATTTACTACGTATACGTTGATCCTTCGGATGGTCCCTGGGGTGATGATCGCCTTGGAAGCGAAATTCTTACAGAAGCAAGTGACATAACAATCTGGGTTGACCCCGGAACCTATGACATGAAAGTAGAGGATGTAGACGGCGACACTTACACCCTCTGGGGAATTGAAGTTGACGAGAACGGCTACGCATGGGCAGTCACCCTTGAGGATATGGATTAAGCTAAACTACAGATAATTCTCAACAGACAGGAAAACCCGTGGATTGCAGAGCTTTCCACGGGTTTTCTCTAATTCAAAACTGCTATTTGGAATAGAACTCGACAACCATACGTTCGTCTACTTCAAGAGGAACATCCTCCCTGGAAGGAAGAACTTTCATAATTATCTTCCTTGCGGCGGGATCAACATCAAGAAATGCCGGTACACCAATACCGGAGCCCTCTGTAATGTTAGCCTCAACAACTTTAAGTTTCTTACTCTTCTCCTTCAGCGATACAACATCACCGACCCTTACCAGATAGGATGGAATATCCAGTTTTCTGCCGTTAACTGTTACATGACCGTGGCAGACAAGCTGACGTGCAGCAGGTATGGATATGGCAAAACCAGACCTCGCTACAACATTGTCCAGCCTTCGCTCGATCTGCTGCAGGAGGTTATGGCCGGTTTCACCCTTCATCGATGTGGCTTTTCTGTAATACTTGCGAAGCTGTTTCTCCGAGAGACCGTAATTGAATCTGATCTTCTGTTTCTCTATGAGCTGAAGCCTGTAAGTTGAAGCTCTTTTCCTGCGCCATCTCCCGCCATGCTCTCCGGGTGGATTCGGGTTGGCAGGATCTTTTCTTGTCAGGCCGGGAAGCGGTCCTAAAGACCTGATCTTACGAAATTTAGGGCCACGATATCTTGACATTAAGCAACCTCCGTTTTTCTGTGCCTCACGAATCTATCGTGGCAAGGCGATAACACCGGACACCCGCCGGCGAACTGTTCTCGGACAGCCATCTCCATGCTTCGGCACAATTTAATAACGCTGAAATCTAGTGATTGAAGGCAGGAACCGCAACCTGCAGGAAAATCAGGAGGGGCACGCCGTAGAAGCATGCCCCCCGAATCAGGATAATCTGAAATTTATCTGATGATCACGCAGGACCTTGTCATGGTGTCACCGCCGGCAGTGAGTCTCAGCAGGTAGATACCGCCGGGTGCAGGTGCACCCTCAGAATCGGTTCCCGACCAGAGCACCGAATGACTTCCAGCAAGCCTCTCACCGGATGTGACAGTGGTCACGAGTCTGCCGGATACATCGTAAACATCCAGGGACATGTTTCCGGCCGCAGGAAGAGTAAAGGCTATTGCAGTGGAACCCGCGAACGGGTTTGGTGCCGGAGCGGAAAGATTAAAGCTCAGTACGCCTGTCTCATCACCGGCAGTACCGGTTCCGGACACGGTTGCCGAGCCCACGTAGGGATACAGATTATGATATGTACCCGTAACCGTAACATCACCTGTACCGGGAATTGACGGAATAGCAAGGGTTACCAGGCCGGAAGCGTTGGTGTAACCGCTCTGAAGCAGGGTTGTGTCCTGAACAACACCTACAAGCGCACCTTCAACTGGTGATCCGCCTGCGGTTACCGTTACATTCCAGTTGCCTGCGGCGATTGTTGTGGGATGATCGCAGGTCATATGCACAATTGGCGATGTGTCTGTAAAAATATCGAATTCGGGACAGCCCATTATCATGTGCATATTACTATTACTTGCGCTTCCCGTATATAAATATGCCATTATCTTGCCGTAATCGAAGGCCGCTCCCATGTGGTACATTTCCTCTTCGAAATACCCCCTGAACTGATACATGGCCAATGAATCAGTTGGGCCGACAGGGCTGTTCATGGTTGCGCCCATGAATCCGACAGCACCCTTGGGGTCTGCTACAGAACCGGAGGTCATCCATGCTTCACTGAAACACATTGTTGAATTGTCGAATGAACTGTTCTGGCAGGCAATGGAACTGACCCAGGGAAGCCTGCGGCCGTTGGATAATGCCGCAACATTACTGTTGCTGAAACCGGTAGTTCCCCAGGATGTCAGGCTTCCATGCCCTATGTAACTCAGGAGGGACAGTCCGCTGTTAACCTCGGCTGATATGTTCGAGATCGTGGGCGGAATACCGCCAAAGGCGCTGGAATTGCAGTAGAGTGTATTGGTCATACCATCTGCCAAAAATACCTGGGCATACCTGTAAGACATCAGGGGATCCTGGAAATCGGTCGAGCCGATGCTGATGGAATGCTGAAACCAGGTTGAGGCTGGCTCATACGGATCGTTCTCGTAGCTCTCTATCTTCCAGCTCTGGTACGCCAGTGTACCTGTATCTCCACATATCCTGCCGACATGTATACTTGGATCAACACCTGAACCAATAACACCGTACAGGTTATCAGCTTCCTCTCCACCATAATATGGAGGTGGCACAACGTTCTCGTCGCCAACGATAAGAATCCATTCCGGCGGATTGGGCCAGTTGTTGTAAGCATCTTCGATCCAAGCATCTATCGCACTGGCGGTGCTGCCGATACCCGGAATAACACCGTACTGGACATCAAGGCCTGTCTGCCTTTTCCAGTCGATGAGATCCTGAGCGTAGGCGATGCTTTCATCGGATCCTATAACGAGGTAGGAACCGTCAATTACATCTGTTCCACCCTCTTCGAATCCAAGAACCTTCTGATAGATCGGCAGGTAACTTCGCGTATATCCATAGAAAGTTTTAAAAAGCTCGTTCTCGCCTGTATCTTCAGTTGTAAGGCGAACAGTGATATTCGTGTTGATTGTTGTCTCACCGGTAACAGGATTGTACTGAACAGGTGAGAATACTACCCATGCAACCCTGATGTCCCGGAGGATGCTTATCCTCTCAACATATACAGGCTGCGCGGGATAGAATTCAGAAGTGGAATAGAGATCTTCATTAATTCTGTAAGGTGCGGGTCCTCCGCTCCTGGTAGGATACTGCTGGAATGGAGGAATATTGTAGATTCCGAGGGGCGATGATTCAGATGAAACGATCTCCACATTCACAGCACCCGTATTGGGAATAAGAACCATTCTTCTGATAACCGGGAGGTCGGGACTACCAACAGGCATGCCCATTCCCTCTCCAGGAATTCTCAGAACGTTTCCAGAACCGAAATCTCCCACTATTTCATCTTCCACAGTAAGTGCTGGAAGGTTGAATTCAACCAGAATACCTTCGGCGTCCGTGCCAAGGTACAAGGCAGTTTCTGCAGATTCCTCGGCGCGATAAACTACTTCGGCACTTGCTGCTACTGCTATTAGCAGTAATGGAATGATAAGCACTCGCAACATTTTCTACCTCCAGAAGCTAGGGGCATCATTTATGAAATGTATGAATGATCTGAGTTACAACGATCCAGAATCTCAGTAAGTATAAACTTGAATATTCATAAATAGTTCCCGCACAGGAACAAGTCAAGCGCAAGGTCGGACTTACATTTCTTAGCTATACGACCCATTCTATATTCGATATTATGGAATAAATTAGAATAGGTATGATTTGTGATATACGTAGTATCATACTGTAGATATTCATAAGATGCTTATTGATATATTCTATAATAATTTGCGCTAATCTTGTAATTACTTACATATTCAGATTGTATCACGTCAAATTAGTTGAAGAAATGTGGTACGTCCCTTAGCTACTCAATCAGGCAAGAATGAATGCTTTCACCGTCATAATACCAGAATCCGGAATTATCGTTGCGAATATTTTGATTTGAGGGAAAACTGAAATTCCAGCTTCGATTCCAGAATAGATTCTCTGATAGCCATATAAAGTCCATATCTGGAGATAGCAGTGCTATTTTTGCAAAGCTTGGATTGTAGTATAGAAAACCTAGAATGAATCCGTTATTAGATATCATATAAGTCGAAAAACAATATGACATTGTTGATTCAGCGGCAATATTTGGTGCGTGAAACTCACTGTTAATTTCAATCGAATTATTCTGTAATGCGAAAGATCTCAATCCATAGCTGTTAATTGGTCTACGTGGAGTAACTTCAGGATGAGTATAACACTGCACTATTAGAAGGGAATCGGATTCACTGAACTCAGGTCCACCCATACTATCTTCAAACCGAAGCTCAACCATCATGTCACCAGAAGTAGTGCTGTATACATATAACTTGTTAAAATCTGTGGAACTAAAATCTGTAACAGCCAGCATTGCTCCAGTATTGGATAATGAGTAAATTCTTGATGGATACTGTTCAGTTGTTTCAGGCAGGGCAATACTCCATAAGAGATTGGCCTGTATATCGTATGCATAGATGTTGTAGTTGTCTTCTATATAGAAGCGATCACCAGAGTTTGATAGACTTATGAAACTACCTCCCCAGCTGAAGTTGTCGCGCGATAGAATATTGTTAAAATGAGAATCATACATCCTGAGATAAGTGGAATGCTTAACCAGTACTGTTCCATCATTAGTCACACGGATGAGAGGGTTACCGGGAAGTTCTGGAGACTCTGAGAAAAAGGGATTTGAAATTACTGTTCTTTCAGCAAGATCGAAGAGAATAAGCTTCTCATCGTTATAACAGTATCCCAGCAGGTACCGACAGTCCGGAGAAAATGTCATTCTCCAGATATCGCCGGAATATGGAATGCTATCTATCAGGGCATTTCCCTCAAAATGAAGAACGTAATCCTTGTCAACTAGAATAGTGTGCCATTCAAATCCATTCTCTGATTCAACACCATACACTGTACCCAGGTGTGTGTATGCAGGTTCAATCCTGTTCAGGACATCCAGGCTCCATTCTTCAACTATGCGGATATCAGGTGAGGTCCAGCTTGATTCGGATGTTATTGCTGGTGGAATAACAAGCAATACTAAGCTTATGATACAGGTGATCATGTTTCCCCTTCACTCTGCACAATCAAGGTCGGACTTACTAAATAGAAAACGTCCCTAAGTTATCAGCAGGCCTTTCTTGAGCATGACCATGGGGTTGAAAGTGGCGAAATCAGCCTGATGAACAAGCACAGTTTCCACCCTCTGAGGTCTTCCCTCCCCCTCCTTCGCATGGCACCCTATCATATTGATAATAGCCATCGGCATATCAAACCTTGCGGCCAGTATTGCCCCGGAAATGGGATGTCTTGCGTGTTTGCCATGAAGGCTCTTCACGTAACCATCCCCGGTACGCTCGATCTCCAGAAGTTTTCCCACATCGTGAAGAAGTCCTCCGGCAATAAGAACATCATGGTCGATCTCAAACGGCAGACTGCAGTTTGACTGTATCGCAAGGGCAAGCCCCAGAGCGCCTTCGGTAACGGCGATAGTGTGCTGGATCAGGTTGATCCCATGAGTATCGGTAAGCAGCGTGAACGGGATCTTCTCCAGATCGTCCGGTTCCCATCCACCCTCTTCTGCAGCGGTGGTCCATATTTCAACAGTCTTCCGTCTTAGCTCAGGGTCACTGATCTTATCAAGCTGCTCTTTGAAAAGTACCTCAATTTTGTCTTTCATGGATAACCCTTCTCATTTAGAGTTCCGACTGCAGGAAGCTTTCGCCGAGCTTCCAGTCATCCCCTTCAAGAACCATGGCTATTGGAATATCTGCTGGATAGTCAGGGATATTCAGGAATACGGTGCTGCTGTCTCCCTGTATTTCAAAGCTGGAAACCTCTATATCCTCTCTTAGTGGAAGCTTATCCGTAATTCCGGGAGCGCTGATGAGAACGTAGATAAAATCAGTGGTTGTCCAGGAAAGGAGTTCGTTGCCGGTCAGAGCTATCTGAAGTTCCGCTGAGATCTCAGCTGCAGCCTGATCCGGCTGCATTTTAACCATCATCAGCATCATGTTGAGCATATTGATCGAATTCGAGGAAAGGCCTTCTTCAACACTGCAGGCATCACCTTCATAGAATGCATCTACCAGATTTTCGAGTGCTTCACCTGGTTCATTTGACAGGGCTGCACCGGCAAGAACGGCAAGCAGCAGAATTAAGAACTTTTTCAATGTGTTTCCCTTCGCATGAGTTCGGGAGGTTAATCTGCCATATATAGCCGACATGCGGTCAGCAGTTCCTGAGGTGGAGTTAGGGACGTGGAGTTAGGGACGTACCACATTTGTGGTACGTCCCTTTCCTTTCCGGTCAGTTCAAAGCACTGATAATAGCATCGGTCATTTCGGTTGTGCTTGCGGCTCCCTTTTCCAGAACATCCTGCGAACCCTTCAGCTTCAGCATGTCGTAGCTGCGAATTTTACCTTCGGCTATAACGGTTTCGATGGCTTTCCTTATCCTTACAGCCTTTTCCGTCTCACCGATGTGATCAAGCATCATGCAGGCGGAGAGTATCATCGCCATAGGGTTGACGATAGGCACCTCGTAATCCGCATACTTCGGAGCCGAACCGTGAGTAGGCTCGAATACAGCGACTTCCTCGCCTATATTGGCGCTGCAGGCAAACCCGAGGCCTCCTACAAGCCCTGCGAACCCGTCTGATACGATGTCACCGAACATGTTGCTCGAGATTATCACTCCGTAATCCTCGGGATTCTTCGTAAGCCACATCATCTGAGCATCTATATTCGTTTCCCATAGGTCGATATTGGGATACTTCTCTGAAATTTTTCTTCCCTCTTCCCTCAGCATACCGCTTGTCTCGCGGATAACGTTGGGTTTCTCGCAGATCGTAACACTTTTGTAGCCGAATTTATCCGCATATTCAAATGCCGCCGTAAGAATCCTTCTGCAGGCATTTCTGGAGAATATCCTGGTGGAAACGGCAAGATCTTTCCTGGGAACATCGGCGAAGTTCTTCTCGAATTTCGGATGGCTCATAAGGGCATCGTACACGTTGTCCGGAGGGTCGGTCCATTCCACACCTCCGTACAGTCCTTCCGTGTTCTGCCTGAATATCACCACGTCCACAGGTGGTTCTTCTATCGTATCGGCAGGTCCTCTGCGGATGAAATTGAGGGGGTTGCCTGTAAAGGCTTTGCAGGGTCTCATGCATACATCAAGGTTGAAATGCTGCCGCATCGCTACAATGGGGCTGTAATAAACGAGACCTTTATCCTGCAATGAGGGGTCAAGTTCGGCAAGAGTCTTATCCTTCGGCTTGGATGTAATAGCCCCAAACAGTGCAATCTTGTACTTTTCAAGCAGGTCTATCGTCCTGTCCGGCAGGGGATTTCCCTCCTTCTTCCAGAATTCCCACCCGATGTCCGCGTGAACGTAATCGGCCTCGAATCCCACAGCTTCCAGAACTCTCAGAGTTTCATCAAGTACTGCGCCTCCAATACCATCTCCTGGCATTGTCACAACAGTCCTTTTCATCAGCAGCTCCCTTCGGTTACATTTTCCACAAGCACCATTAGCCCGGCAAAGATACTTACTCTATTAATCGGAGAAAACCCCTGAGTGTCATGTCAAGTGTCAGATGATGTAAGATTGCGAAATTATTTGGCGTTCCTGCAAGGCGCTGATGATGGCGCATAGCAGGGCTATGTAACTGAATCCGCAACGCCGCAGTAACGTCAAAGAACGAGCAGGATACATCATTTGATGCTTGATATGACACTAGTATCAGATAAGATCCATGATAGCTGCGGCGGCGGCCTCCAGTTGTCTGTCGATGTTCTGCCCGGCATCGGCCGGAAGTTCAGGCACGTGAATATCGGGCTGTACACCGCTGTTCTCAAGATTATCTCCCGTAAGCGTATACCACCCGGTTGCAGGTATCCTGAATCCAGTACCATCTACAAGAGTTACATCGGATGTACCGATCACCGCACCATAGGTAGCCTCACCCACGACAGGGCCAAGGTCCAGCTGTTTCCATCCTCCGGGGAATATCTCAGCGTCAGAGCGACACCTTTCGTTTACGAGCAGTACGAGGGGTTTCTGCCAGACTCCAAGGGGTTCAAACGTAATATTCCCATACCTGTCTGTTGAAAACATGTATACAGGACGCCCCAGTTCGCGGATTATGTCATCGTGAGTGCTTCCGCCACTGTTATTGCGGACATCGATTATCATTCCGTCACTTCCGAGACCCTCCGCAAAGAGATCAACCAGAAAATTTGCAACGCTCCTGTTGCTCATGGAGGGTATATGAAGGTACCCGACCGTTCCGCCTGTCAGTCTGGCGACTTCTCTCCTGTTCCTTTCGATCCATTCGTCATAGACAAGCCTCTGGATAGACCAGATGGAAACGGGCTCAATGTCTATATCAAAAAGATCCCCGGAACGGTTGACTCGTAATCTCGTTACACGGTTATTTCTCTGAAGAAGAGCCCTGTAAAGGTTATCCTCAGGCCCGACATCCATGCCGTGAACGGTAATGATGATGTCACCGGGAAAAAGACGCGAATCTTCAAGGTCCGCGGGAGAATAGGGGATCACACTGTCTACAAGAATCCCGGGTCCGGCCCAGCTGCAATCGGGAATGATACCTATTGAACCGCATGCAGGAGTGGAATCGAAATCCCAGGGCCCGTAAATACCCAGATGCGAAGCGGACAGTTCTCCGAGCATTCTCCTGACAACATCGTTGAAATCTTCATTGATAACGCTTGAAACAGCTCTTTCGCGGTAGATAACTCTTATTGAGTCCCAGTTCACTTCATGCATATCCGGGTCGTAGAAATTATCTCGGAGGAGTCTCCAGGCCTCATCGAACTTCTGGGCCTGTATCTCCGTTATGGAACGCCATACAGGCATGTACCACCCGAGTGTACCGCTGATACCAGAACCGGTGGACGCGCTCCGGATGGAACCGCTGAGGGATATGTAATAGATATCACCTTCGTTGTTTACGAGGATATCCTCGGGGTACTCCCCTGAATGGGTTACCCTCTGGAGAGATTCACCCTTCCAGTCAACGGTCCAGAGGTCCATTCTGCCCTGGTCATCCCAACCCGGCAGGGCAATTGTCCTACCGTCAGGAGAAGCACCATAGAAATCGTAATAACCTTCAACCGTGCAGAGCGTTTCAGTTCTCCGCTGCAGGCCTTCCCATTCAATATCAATCGTTTCAAGCGGTTGATCCAGGAGTTCCTCTCGTTCGTCATTATCGCTGTCCCATGCTTCCCTTGAAAACCAGACCTGCTTAATGGAATAATCGCCGTCATCCGTCCTGCTCGCGTACAGTATTCTGCGGCCGTCATCAGGCCAGAAGGGCTGAAAATCATCGTTGGGATGCCTGCTTATGTTGCGCGGCTCCCCACCCTGTGAAGGTACAACAAAGATCTCTTCCTTGTCTGCCAGGACAGGCACACTGAACGCAAGCCACCTGCTGTCGGGGGACCAGGAATGGTGGATGATGTCCGGAGTGTCACAGACTGTGATATCCTGTCCTGTTATTACATTAAAAACGTGCAGTCTGGAGTTCCTGTCCAGGTAGGATAGCCGTTCTCCATCTGGTGCCCATTCGGGTTTGTATGCTACATCAGAACCGGTAGAAAGGATATCAATTTCCGGAAAAGTGGAATTCGCAAGCAGCGAATCCTGATGTTCGGAAAAACTTCGAGCCAGTTGAATTTCCCCGTCATGTTCAAGGCTAAAGACAATTGTCATGCCGTCAGGGCTCCAGACAGGGTCTCTGGCTCTCGGGGCACCAGAGTAGACCTGCACGATATTCTCTATGCTGCCATCCTCGATAGTCCCCACGAAAAGGTCGCCGGTTCCCACCATAGCGATCTGTGTACCCGAGGAATCTATGTCGAAACAATCCGTGGAGAAGCCAACCGACTCTCCATATTCAAGGGAAAATGGAAAATCAGATCCCGGGAACAGCGGAACTTCGGTTACAGACCAGTCAGGAACGTTAAGGGAATAGAGCCCGCCGTTGAATTCAAAGGCGACGATCCTCCCGGTAGAGTTGATAGCAGGGAATGTAATATCCCCGTCGGTAAGAAATGTTCTCTGCAGGGGCTCTCCTCCCGCCTGCATGCTCCATATTGCCGCATGCCCCTCCGAATCCTCCCGGACAAAGAGTATTTCATCTGTCACTGCCGAATACATCGGCCACCTGGAATCAAGCTCCGAAGCATCCAGCAGTTCCCAGTCGGTTCCGGAACCCGTCCATATCTTTCTGGAGGCGGAACCGCTGTAGTGCTTCCGCCACCAGCTGGTAAACCCTCTCTCGATCGCCATACCATCCGGCAGCAGGCAGATATTCCCGGTTTCAACTCTGACAACAGGAGATGGAGTTCCACCGGTTATGGGAACGGAATAAACCCATGAGCTTCCTCCCTCCCTTGATGACTGAAAATAGACGCTTTCGGAAGCAGCGCCCCAGCAGAGTACTCTGTCGGACCCCGCATGATATGTAAGGCGGGTTGAGTTGCCGCCTGAAGCATCCATGATATAAACGTCTTCGCCACCGGTTCTGCTGCTGGTGAAGGCAATGAAGCGGCCATCGGGAGAATAGCAGGGTGATGTTTCTGTACTTTCTCCGGGGACAAGGCATCTCATGATACCCCCTGAAACAGGTGCCTCCCAGAGATCTCCCCTGAAACAGAATACCACTGTCATGCCGTCAGGGGACGGAGAGGGTTCCCTGATATCGGACATTCCTATAGAAATCAAACCGACAACCAGCATTTTGATCAAAACAATCATTTTTCATTCCTCTCGGCCAGTACAAGGAGCCTTGGTGAATCATCCGAAGCCCAGGGGGAAAGGTCATAATCGCCCCAGACTGCAGCAACGTTCATGCCCGCATTCCTGATATCAGTGAGCAGTTCTCCCGCGGATATGAGAGCCAGCTCAAGAGTGATATCGACCGGGCCATCCGCAACTGCAGAACCCGAGTACTCCATATCGAAGACAATCAAACCTCTTTTGAAATCATGTCGGACCGACTCCACAAGTTTCAGTGAAGTGTCATCCCCTTTATAATCGTATCTCTCTTTTCTGTTCTCATCCTGACGTTTATCGAATCCAGGACACGCTTCAGCGAAGAATTTTCCTCCCGGTTTCAGTACTGCGGCTATCTCCCTGAGTACCTGCTTTCTGGAGTTCCGCTGCAGAATGCAATGGATACCGTTGTACGGGAACAGAACAATATCCAGGGATGAATCTCTTAGCGGAAGCTGCTGCGCAATACCCCTGACGCGGGAGATTCCTATCTGCAGCTCGGCGGACCAGGAACTCAGCATAGAGGCTGAAGGTTCAAGAGCAACGACCAGCGAGCCGTCAGGAAAATGCTCTGTCAGCCTGCCGTCACCCGCCCCCAATTCCATGCATTTCCCGGGGTATTTTTTTCGAAGGTCAAGGTAGAACTGGATTTCTTTCATATCAACTGAATAAACGTCTCTCTCCTCCATTGTGAAGAGAGGGCCATAACGTTCCCAGAGATGTATTTCTGTTTTCAATCAACCGCCTCCACTCTGAAGCCTGATCTGATCAGTGCAGCCGCGGTAACTCCAGGCATGTTAACCCCGCATCTGACACCGCACGAAGGACTTTTCTCCTTCAGATAAATGGACTCCGGGTTGAATGAAGATGCGTATAATACCGAAAGCTCAGCACCTCTTATGAATTCAGCGGTCACATCTCCATCAGCGTCACTGAGGATTACTTTTGCTGTACCCTCAAGGACGGAAAAACCGTCTCCACCCGATAGAACAGCCGGTTCTCTCGGAGTGGTGAGCCCGCCCAGTCTTTCCGGGCAGAAGGGCACGCAGGAGCCGCAGCGGAGCATTTCAACGAACCTTTCAACAGGTTTTGATCTGCCGTCGTATCTGCAGGGGATGCCGCACAGACAAGCACTTACAAGGTTGATACCGGCCATGAAATAATCCTTTGTACATTCTAACACACTGTAAGATATCCCTTGTCCGTTCTGGGGGGGGTCAGGGAGTAAGTATTGAATATATCAATTTTATCCTGATCGGCAGGATTTTCTGTTAAGAGAGCCTCCTGGTTCCTACCATCATCAGGAGGCGGAGGAGAATGAATGGAAGCACAACAACAAGATACTTCTCCCAGACCTGATAGGAGAACGGCATGATGAGTAGAAAGACGATGACACTCAGGGTCAGGAAATGACCAAAATCCCATTCTCCCGTTTTCATTCTCGTGATGTCTGTTGTGATGATGTGTAATAGAGTGGTAAACCCCGCCCAGCAGAAAATCCACAGGACAAACTGTTCCAGGTGATAACTCCCGAGTAATCCGCGGATGAAACTGTGCATCAATCCCACTGTGGCAATATCTGTCTGCTCCAGAGTAACAAAGGAAGAATGAAGTGGAAAGAAAAAGTACGTCAGTGAAAGCAGAAAAGCGGACAGGATAACCATTCTATTCTTCAGCAATATCCTGTGTGCATATATCAGAAGAGGAAATAGCGAGACAGCAATGAAGATAATGTAAATATAAATATACCTTAACCTGTACACAGAACCATCATCCATCACCCATCTGACAATCCCCGAGGGTGGTGCCGTACCCCTCCAGAGGAACATCATCACCAGCAGTGGAACAGCGCCAAAGATGAGAGCGAGAAACGAACCTGTCCTGAACCTGCCGCGGATCCGGTATAGAAAGAAAAAGTATACTGCAGCTGAGATGACCACGAAAACAGAATACTGTCTGATCAAGAGAGCACAGGCTGTGGAAAATAAAAGGAGCAAAGGATTTCCAAAGTATACTGCGAATGCTGTCAGGATGATGAATAAAAGGGATGGAATGTCTGTGAATACATGCATGCTGAGCCCCGGGAAGTAGGGATTCAAGAGAAGCAGAAGCAGGCCTGGAAGAACAATCTTCAGATCCTGCAGTACTTTTCCATATAGAAGGTATAAAAGAATGAAAGTAATGGCAGAGAGGAGCAGGTTGAAAATCCTCAGATTTTCAGGACCGAAACCAATCATCCTTCCCCACCCGGCGTACATGTAATAAAAAAGAGGTCCCGTCACCTCAGGATAATCAAGGGCGGTTCCAGGATGATAGTTATCTCCGAAAAGCTCTACCGAGGAGATAAAATGTTCTTCATCACCTCTGAAAGGGTAATCCAGATCTGTCAGTACAACGAAAGTAATAATCAGGAGAACAAGAGCCAGAGGGAATATCAGCCATTTCCACAGACGTTTAAGATTAGAATATTGCGGAATCCGACCCCTCCCTGAGTATATAATCCTCCGGATCGACCTGCACACCATTAATCAGAACCTCGTAATGAAGATGGGGAGCTACCGATCTTCCAGTTGAACCTACCCTCGCTATCAGGTCTCCCCTGTTAACCTCCTGCCCTATAACGGTGCAGGCTGCTGAACAATGCGCATACCTCGTTGAAATTCTATCCGAGTGCCTGACAACGATATTCAAACCCCAGCCACCAGTCCAGCCCACGAAGGTAATTACACCATCAGCTGGAGCATATATGGGTGTTCCTGAAATGCAGGCAAGATCGATCCCTTTATGAATCCTGACGGCACCGGTGAACGGATCTATCCGGGGGCCGAAATTACTGACAAAAATACCGTCAACAGGCCAGATTGAAGGAATTCTCGCCAGTTCACTATCCTTCCCCATTAAATAAGAGGCAAGGGAATCGTAGGCTAACAGTTCGGCACCGGCCAGCCTCTCCATGAGCATGATCTCCATTTCCAGGTCATCTATGTACCTGAACATGTTATTTCCTGGAGGCTCGTTCATCGGATCAGTCTGCGGAATAAGCTGTGAAAAATCCAGATTCAACCCGGCACCTGCAACAAGAACCTGTTTCTCTCTGGTACTGATCTCTTCAAGCTGCAGACGGAGGTTCATTACGCGCTCCGACAACTGATACAGCTCTCCTTGATAAATAATCAGTTCGTTCTGCCTGCTATCTGTGAGCTGATCCCTCTTGTTTATTTCACCGATATGGAAGAAGAGGGCAGCTATACCGGTGAGGAACAGCGCTGAACCGAGGATCATCAGTCTTAAGCGACCTGCAGTAAGTATAAACCTCCTGCCGGTCTTGCTTGATCCGTGCGGGAACCATTGGATTGTACCTATCGGCATAGAAGAACCCGTCTCTTATTTCAGGTAAAGCAGAAGATTCTTGCTGTCGGTTTTGTCGTTGAGTTTGGAAATAGCTCTGTTCTTCAACTGACGTACCCGTTCGCGGCTTATACCCATTGTTCTTCCAATTTCCGCGAGGGTATGCCTTCTATCTGTGTTTATTCCGAAGAAGAGCTGGATTATAGTTCTTTCGCGCTGGTCAAGAATATCCAGCATTCCCGCGACACTTCTCTTCATTGCCGTCTGAACTACTGCTTCATCCGGTGGTACGTCATCATCATCGGAGATCATCTCCTGGAAAGTCTTATCACTGCCTTCGTAAACAGGGCTGTCAAGTGAAAGGTGTGTACTGTGGATCGACATCATTCCTTCAACATCACCCCTGGATACATCCAGTTCATCGGCAATTTCATTTGTCGATGGATTTCGGCCCAGAGAATGACCAAGCTCTCTTGCGGCACGACCCATTTTATAAAGCTCCCCAACACGATTCAAGGGAAGACGCACAATTCTTGACTGCTCCGCAAGGGCTTGAAGGATAGCCTGCCTTATCCACCATACGGCATACGTAATGAAGCGGCATCCCTTGCTTTCATCGAATCCTTTTGCAGCTCTTATAAGTCCTACATTCCCTTCGTTAATAAGGTCTTCCAGCGCAACACCCTGATTCGCGTACTGTTTCGCAATACTTACAACGAATCTAAGATTTGCTTCTGTAAGTTCATTCAGAGCTTCCTGTTCTCCAGCACGGATACGTTTTGCGAGTGAAGCCTCCTCCGCAGATGAAAGAGTCTCCTTACTACCGATTTCTCTTAGGTACAGTTCCAGTGATCTGCCTTCTGTACGCTTTGTCGCCAAAAGAGCCGCCTTTCATGTGCTATGCATAGCCTCACATATTATAATTCAAAAAGATGTTAGATGGTTCCTGCATTAATTCAGATTAACGCGTAGATGCCTAATCTGTCAAGGGGTTGACAATTGTCAACCCTTGGTATTGCATGGTATTGATACTAATTCTTTTACACTAGTACGCCAGCGGAATTCGCTCATATGAATTGAAAAATCTGTCAAGTGTACGTCAAGTCCATTGCGGTTGACGTATCAAGGGAAAGGTGTGATATGGACTGGAGCAGCTTTCCGAGAGAGAAGACTGACTGCATCCTGTGCGGATCCAGTTCGAAGCGTCTGCTCAGCACACAGAAGACATGGCCGGTTGTGCGATGTACCGAATGCGGTCTCGTATATCTGTCCGAGAGACCCGCTGAAAAGGCACTTACCGATATGTACAGCAAAGCCTATTACGAAGATGGAAAAGTTGGGTACACGGGCTATCTGCAGACGTTTGAAAAATACCATGATATTTTCATGAATATCTTCAGCAGGCGTCATAGAGACCTTCTTCATCATGCCAGGGGTAGACGGCTTCTTGAGATCGGCTGTGCTTACGGCTTCCTGCTGGATTATCTTGGCCAGAGAGGATGGGAAGTGCAGGGCGTCGAAATAAGCCCCCTCTCTTCTGAATTCGCACGGAATGAACTTGGGCTTACTGTGCATACAGGAAGCCTTGAGTCAGCTGATCTCGAGGAACATTCCTTCGATGTGATCCTGCTTCTGGATGTACTTGAGCATCTTCACAGACCCTATGATACACTCAGACATATCCGCGGACTACTCTCCCCTGGCGGTATACTGATAGTTCAATGCCCATGGGAACTGTACCACTGGGAGGAGATCGCTGAAGCTGTTTTCAGAGGCAAAAGGCCAGGCACCATCGAGCCCGATTCCGTTCCTGCCCACCTTTACTTCTTTCAACCCGGTACCCTTGAAGCAGTTCTCAATAAAGGCGGATTCAGGATATATGCCAGGCAATCGGGTAATTACGGTTCGATTAGAAGGCTGGTTAGACCACCTGAAATAAACAGGGGAAATCCGATTGAGCGTTTTGGCCGCTTCATTTACTTTCGTCTTGGCCTGCGGCGGTTTCTTTACTATGCAGCCAGGCTGGTTCATCTTGGCAACGGCATTATAAGATACGCAGTACCAGAAGAAGATGAACAGCAATGAAAGCCATGCTCCTTTGCGCAGGGTACGGAACCAGACTGAAACCACTGACAGATTCGGTTCCTAAACCTCTGGTCAGAATAGCAGGTTCTACTCTTATCCATGATACACTCTTTCATCTTCATTCACTGGGGGTTGATACAGCTGTAGTAAACGGTTCCTGGATGGCAGATATGATCGAGGATTATCTTGAAAATACTGATCTGCCTCTGAAAACACTCTTCCAGAAGGAAAAAGAACCACTGGGAACAGCTGGAGCAGTCCGTGAAGCTCTTCCCTTCCTTGGGGAGGAATTCCTTGTTGTTTATGGCGACAATCTCACCAGGCAGCCTTTAGCCCCTCTTATGGAACTTCACCGTAGACTGAATTCAGAGGTGACTATTGCACTCGCTCCGACCGGGGAACCGTCAAGTAAGGGTATAGTCCTTACCGAACCGGATGGAAGAGTTTCACATTTTCGCGAGAAACCTCCCGATGAAGTCGCTGAATCAAACCTTGCCAACTCCGGCCTGTATATCTGCAGAAATTCAGCAGTTGAGCATCTGCGTAAAGGAGAGTTCTCGGATTTCGGGATAGACGTATTTCCGATGCTCCTGAAGGAAGGGAGGGTTCTGGCAGCAGATACCCCCGGCGGGTACACAATGGATATCGGCACAGGAAAAAGTTATCTGATAGCCTGTCACGATATCCTTTCCGGCAGGCTGACCCCTTACGCAACCAACAGCAACATCAAGGACGGTATTCTGATAGAAAATACTCAATCCTACGATGATATTGAACTCAAAGGAACATTCTGGGCTGAGAAGGGAGCCAGTATCTCGAAAGGCTGCTCTCTTGAGAATTGTGTTGTACTATCCGGCGCAGTCATCGGAACTGACTGCGCATTAAAGAATACACTTGTCATGCCCCAATCGAAAATACCGAAGCGAACCATCGCCGATGATAAATACCTGAAAGTGTTCTGATAGGAGAAAACATGCAGAAAGAAATTAACAGATATTTTGATCAGATAAGCACTCTCGTTCACAGGATTCCATCTGAGAACATAGAAGAACTGATCAGGATCATCTTCGAAGCGTACAATAATGGCAGGAGAATTTTCATTTTCGGTAATGGAGGAGGATCTGCCACTTCCAGTCATTTCGTCTGTGACCTGGCAAAGGGTACTGCAACTCCCGGGAAACCCAGATTGAAAGCTGTAAGTCTCTCCGACAACGTACCGCTGATAACTGCATGGGCAAACGATACAGATTATACGAATACCTTCGGTGAACAGCTGAAAAACCTTGTTGAAGAAAGAGATGTAGTTATCGGTCTTTCAGGAAGCGGAATGAGTCCCAATGTTATAAATGCTTTCAGGGTAGCCAACGAAATCGGTGCGATTTCAGTATTGCTTTCGGGCTACAGCGGTGGAGATGCTGTGAACGAGGCGATGTTATCAATAGTAGTCCCAAGTGAGGATATGCAGCAAATCGAAGATATTCATCTTATGCTATGTCATATAGTATTCAGGATGGTCCGCAGCAGAATAAGGGGAGATTTATAAAATAAAGAGTATCATGAGTAGTCCTGACTTCTGAATATCTTTTCTCCATCTGCAAGAAACTGGTTCAATGCATCGCTGAATATTTCAGGATCTGCTTCGCATTCTTCGGGAAATCTGCTTTTCCACAGATCCCAGGATTTCTGAATTTCCCCGCTCATTACTTCGGGAAGATTGCCTTCTTTCAGGGCTTCATCTATCAACTCCCTGTTGTAGATTAGAATGTCACTTGCCAGCACCCGCGCAAATCTCGAAGCCCTCTGCTCTTCGCTGTCTTCATCAATGGAAACATCAGATGTGCCGGTTTCTCTATCCCTGGGTGGATTAATAATGAAAATCTCGGAACACTTCCTGCATCGAAATCGTTTAGGTGAGTTTCCTATCTTATTCTCAGGAATATTATACTTACTATCACAATTAGGACAGTTGACAATCATATGGTGTACCTCCTGCGCAGGAATCTATTCAATCTGTTCACACCTTCCCGAATATCATCATCTGACGCTGCAAAAGATAGCCTGATAAATCCTTCAGCTCCAAATGCAGAACCAGGTATCACTGCCAGTCCCTCTTCTTCCAGAAGTTCACTGCAGAATGCCGCAGTGTCCTTTTCAGCAGGCAATCGGGGAAATACATAGAATGCTCCCTCCGGTCTCTCGAATTGTATGCCTTCTACTTCCGAAAGTATCGAGCATATCAGATCCCTTCTATTTCTGAAGGAGCTGTACATTTCATTTTTATCTTTGTCAGCCTTTCCTTCGATAGCTGCGAGGGCTGCCCACTGAGATATAGAACAGGGGGTTGAGGTGGAATGTGCCTGAAATATACCGGTGAGTTTTGACCATTCAGTGTTTGCAAGTGAGTAGCCGATCCTCCATCCTGTCATGGCATAGGTTTTCGATACACCTGAAACAACAGCAGTTCTCGAGCTTAGTTCCGGTCTGAAATCAAGAATGTGGGGGGCGGCACCTTCAACGTAAACGAGATCTTCATAGATATCATCTGAGATAACCCACATATCCGTATCAGCAATGGCATCTGCTATGTTTTTTATCTCATCAGCGGATGGAACGTATCCGGATGGGTTGGAGGGGTAGTTAAGGAGTAGACCGACTGCACCCTGCTCTGCTGCTTTGTGTATTTCTTCAGGATCAATGCATATCTCCGGGAAAACGGGTACTCCTCCCGAAGCCTTGACCATTTCGGGATAACTGACCCAGTATGGTCTGGGAAGAAGAACTTTGTCTCCTGGGTTTACCGCAGCTCTAATGAGATTTGCCAGATTGTGCTTTGCGCCGCAGCTTACAACTACGTTCGCTGGGGTCCATTCTATGCTTCTTCTGATGGAATAGCTTCCCGCTACAGCTTCCCTCAACTCGAGTATACCGGTACTCGGGGTGTAACAGGTTTTTCCCTCCAGTATCGCCTTTATTCCGGCTTCAGCTATCGGAACAGGTGTAGGAAAGTCCGGTTGACCCGCGGTCAGTGATACAATATCCCTTCCCGATTTCTTCAATTCCTTTGCTTTTGCGCTTAACTGCAGTGTTGCAGAAGGTGATAGTGACAGAATAGTTCTGGAGTATTTCATAAGTCATCCGTTTCCTTCAGCAGATCCAAATTGTTCCTCAAGTGATTTCCTAACGCATGTTGTAACCATAGTGGAGATGTCTCCGCCATACTTTGCGATCTCTTTCACGAGTGTGGAAGACAGATACATTTTGTCCTCCGACGGCATAAGATAAAGCCCTGTTATCCCGGGTGCCAGTCTTCTATTCATAAGCTGCATCTGAAACTCGTATTCAAAATCGGAGTTGGCTCGAAGTCCTCTTATGAAAGTATGATAATTCTTCTTGTTCATATATTCAACCAGCAGAGAATCGAATTGCGATACTTCAATTCGCGAGAGACCCGTCTCAGACAGAGATTCCCTGAGGAGTCCTACCCTCTCTTCAACCGAAAAACAGAGAGATTTGAAAGATCGTTTCACCACGGCCACTTCAATTTCACTGAAAATGTTGACTGCCCTTCTTATTATGTCAAGGTGTCCGAGTGTCAGAGGATCAAATGTACCAGGATAGATTATTCTCATCGTACTTCCTTCATCATCTTCCAGAAAAGGTAACTGTCTCCGTACTTCCTCTTATTCCAGTCATTCTTCATTATACTCTCATCTCCACATTCAACGAAAACTGCTCCATTCGTTGATACAATACCATTCCATTCAACACTGTCTGTCCATTCGTAGAGTCTGCTGTACCTGTATGGCGGATCGATGTATACAATATCAGGAATGGAATCTGTTCTTTTAATATACTCTCTTATGCTGCCGGTAATAACTGCTGCATCATCCATTGCGTTATGCTCTCTCAGGAAAGATCTGATGAAGGATGTTGATCGGGGATTTCTATCAACGAATACACAATAGGATGCCCCCCAGCTTAAAGTTTCAAGACCGACTGCCCCTGTTCCTGCGCAGAGGTCCCATACAAGGGCGGAATCGATAAGAGCCCTGCTGGCAATATCAAGAAAGGCGCCCCTTAAAAGGGAGGATGTTGGTCTGCACAGCTTAGACGAAGGGCGGAGAATGTGTCCTTTCCACTTTCCCCGCCCCAGTCTGATCACGCCGACCTTGTTTTAGTAAGGCCTGATAATGTGTGGAGTAACGAATATTACAAGCTCTGTACTTTCTTCACGTTCGGAATTGTAGGAGAAAAGCAGATCACCGAGCAGTGGAATACTTCCCAGTATCGGGATGGCTCTTCTGACAGTTGTTTGCTTGCTCCTCATAATTCCACCAATAACAGCTGTAGCTCCATCGTCTATCATGAGGGTTGTGTTGGCGCTCTGCGTCAGGATGATGGGCTGATTCGAAGAAGTTGCTTCCCCGGAAAGCTCACTTACAACCGGGTACAGCTCGAGGGTTACGTTGTTATCAGCATTAATATGAGGTGTAACGGTCAGTTCAACACCAACCGAATACATCTGTATGTAGATATTTCCGCTGGGATCCAGAAGAGTCAGCGGTATTTCCTTTCCGGACATGACTGTACCGGTCATGTTATCAATTATCGCTATTCTCGGTTCGGAAAGGATATGCGCATGATTCTGGGATTCAAGAAGCGTAAGGACAGCTGTTACATCGAACATACTGGTAATGGTACCGAATGAGATACTACCGGTGGGGTCTCCAACTGCCAGACCGGTGGCGGCTGCACCGCCATATACCAGTTCGTTCGTCCTGGAAAGATTCCCAAGAGACCAGTCAATACCCATTTCGTTTGCATAACTGGCATCGATTTCCACCAATTTCGCTTCTATCATTACCTGTGCAGTCGGGCTGTCAAGTATAGGAAGCAGCCTGCCTACCTCCTCCAGTTTGTAAGGTATATCCGTGATGATAAGAGAGTTTGTCCTGTCATCAACAGATATCTGACCTCTATCTGAAAGAGCAGTTGAGAGTGCATTGTTGAGGCTTTGAGCCGTAGCATATCTTATTACGTATATCTCAGTCTGGAGTTCCTGAAGGTTCTCTCTGTCATGACGGGTCAGCGCCATCTGGCTTATCTCAGAGTAGAACTGATCCCTGGGCATAACCCTGAGAACATTACCATCCATGCTGGCAATCAGTCCCTGGGAGCTTAAAATAGCTGTAAGTGCATCCCTCCAACCAACATTCTGCAAACGGGCTGTAACCGAGGCAGTGTAATTCTCCGGAAGCATGATGTTCATTCCGCTTACATCCGAAATAGCCCTCATAACGGTTCTGATGCTTGCGTCAACAACATCGATAGTTATGCTTCTTCCGCCGGTTCCAGACCACTCCACAGGGAAGCCGTCCTCTATCTGGCGATTTATCTCACTTATGCGGATACCCCTTGTTGATGTTGCGATAGACTGTCCGGAAAGGGCCGTGTAGTCAGGTGATGATAGTGGTGCTACATCTCCGCTCGTCATTACAGGCTGAACGTATTCAGAAGTTGCAGACCATGCTGCAAATGGTATACCTGTCGGGTCTGTCTGCATCTCCAGAACGAGCTGGTTCCCGTCAAGTGTTGCGCTGTAGTTGAGAAGTTCACCGCTGACGTCGATGATTATTCTGACGATCCCGTCCGGCGGAGCTTTGTACTGACTTGTTCTTATGGAAAGAATCCCTCCCCGGTTCACCGAGAAATCCATCGACGGCAGCGAATGTACCGCATCGCCAATGTCCAGAACGATCCTCATTGGATCGGTCAGGAGAAACCTTTCGTACGAAATAGCATCATCAGCGGTTAATGTGACCAGGGTCACGTCGCCGCTGGGTACTACCGAAATATCGGTAACCCTGTACGCCGCCGCCGGTACAGCCAGCAACAGCAGTAGACTACAAACGGTTAAGAGACGCATCACAAACCACCTTCTTCATGTAAACGCAAAGAATAGATGGTGGGGATCGTCGTCTCCCCTCCACCTCTTGCGCTGTAATCAACAACAACATCCTGAATTACAATAACTTCATTACTCGTAATCTCGGCAACGTGGGAATTATTGGCAAGAATAGTTCCTTCGTAGAGGATGTATGGCACACCAATTCCATCCTCAACCATGGCCAGATCTCCACCGACAGGATCAAGCGTTATTCCAACCAATCTGAATTCCTCGACCGATATGACATCAAGAGTCCTTCTCGCGTCCATTCCCTCAGATGAGAATTCGGTGAAGGGATCAGGCCGGATGGAAACTGACTCGTATATTCTGAATGTAGCGCTGCCTGCCTGTATTATGTCATTCACAGACTCTGCTGAGCCCTGCATTCCAGTTGAGCTCTGTCCGGCCATGGAACAGGATACACGCTGGGTTTCGTAATAGGGAAGGTTAGTTTCTACCGTTCCCAGATCGGTGTAAACAGCTATTCCAAGATCGTCAATAGCCCATACAGGCTGCCGGAAACTTGACATCGCAAATAATCTTGATGGTTCAAAAGATGGGGCTTCAGCGATTATCTCTCCTGGTGACATGACTGTTGAGATACCGTTCTCTGCCAGAACAAGACCTCCATCAAACAAACGGCCATCAGAATGATAATTCCATTCCCCCGGTAAGCTTCTAACATAAATAGTATCGTTTAAGCCTATGAAGAGAATATTGTCGGATGAAGCCAGAATATCCCCATCCGGGGAATCCTCGAACTGCCACAGGGCAACCGAGGGATCGAACAGTGCCAGGCCTCCTCCTTCAAGTCTGAATATCCAGTCCGGTCCAATCCGCTGAAGATCACCATTGGGATTCAGTTCTTCAGAAGCAGTATATACGGTGAAACCATCTTCTTCCCAGATCGCAAGATCTCCATCAGTACCAAGAACTGCAATATCATCATTACTTATTTCAAGCTCCAGAGGAGAGAAACCATCAGGAAGCGGTTCGGAAACAGCATCACAGCTGTTCTGGTTGAAAACGAGATAATCGCTCTCGGTGATGAATGCAGGAGTTTCACCATTCAGATCGAAATCGATGACATTGCTGACATCTTCAAGAGAGTAGGCCTTCCATTTTCCATCCAATCTGCTGAACCGCAGGAGGGTGCCCCCTTCGAAAAGCAGCCATGTATTATCGGAGCCTGCTTCGGCCATCCTGGGAGGAGCCTGTGATAGGGTCATTTCTATCCAGCCGTAAACATCGGAGCTGGATATCACGGTTATGGATACACCTGGATCATCAGCCGTTTCAGCTGTCTCATCCGTACTCTCTCCACAGCCGAAAAACAGGAATGTTACAGTAGCGAGAAGGGCTGTATAAGTTAACTTTGAGATACCCATGTCTTATCCTCCCTCCTTAAGGCTGCACAAAGGCTGAAATCGTGAAATTAGCCTCCATATTGTCATAACTTCCGTCGGAAGCCTTTTTCTGAACTATAGTCAGATCGGTGACTGCGGTCAGCATCATCTGCTGAGTCAGCTGATCAAGAAAGACACCAAGTCTGTGAAAACGTCCTGTCAGCTGCATCTGCCATCCGTAAACAAGGAAATCCCCCTGAGTAGTTGGCGGCAGCGGAGTGAGAGAATAAATCTGCAGACCGCTGTTCTCAGCATTCTCGGTCAGCATATCCATTATTTCATCCTGATCGTAGCTTCTTGGAAGATACCTATCAAGTTCCGCAAGCTGCTGGGTCAGGCGGTTGATCTCCTGCTCGGTTATTGCCATATCCGATGCTGTTCCCGACTGAAGTGACATAAGTTCGGCCCTTTTCATATCCAGATTCTGTTCGGCCTGTTCGATCCTGTCCTTCACTTCAGAAGAAAACTGTCTTGGATATACGTATATCAATGCTACGACAAGAAGAATACCGACTATCAGTATGTAAAATCTGGGGTCTCTGAGATAGGCATTCATACCAACCCCCTCATTTCTTCTGGTTGTTTAATATTCAGCGAGTATTCCATTTGTTTACCTGCTGCCGTTTTTTGCTGAGAACATAGCCAGGTTGATTGAGTACATAGTCAGTGTATCACCACCGAAAACTGTGAAAGAACTCGAAGCAGATGCACCGTAAACGTACTCGCCTGCAAATTCATTAATGGCAGTAAGTCCGAAAGTAACACTTCCCGTAATGCCGCTGGGTACTATGCTACCCTCGAAATATTGAGTTTCAGGATATAACTGAATCTCAATCCAGAAGCGGCCATTGGCATCTGTCTCGACTAGATACGTTTCCTGAGTTCCTGTAGTTATTAGACCAATGCCTTCAGCTCCGATTGTTTCTGTGATATCTGTATAAACAAACCCTGTTACGTAAACCCGAGTTTTGTCCATCCCTACTGGATTACATCCCGCGACTGCAAGTATAATCAGCAGACTTATAACTGAAATCGCAACTATTTTCATGATTCCTCCCCTGCATTATCAGGACTTTCCTCAGTGTTTTCTGATTCTTCAACAGCTTCCATCAGAACCCCGGAATCACTGGCAAACTCTCCCACCAGCGATGACAGCGCGAAGGGGTTCACTCCTATCATCATTTCGAAATTATATCTTCTGCTTCCAGTTCTGCTTGCCTCCGAAGCAAGTGTATAAGTTTGTCCATAATCATCAAGAGTGAACAACGGTGTCCGTCCATCAGGCATGATCTCCGCTACATCACGCTGGAATTCGATTATGTCACCCCAGGTTTTTGCTACACCTGTAATGTACACTTCTGTCGGAAGAAGCATAAGACTGGTCAGGTAAATCCCCTTTTCAATCCGGGTGCCCGGAGTGATTGCTTCGGGATAGACTGCTCTGCAGAGATACTCAATAACATAAACTGAGTATTTCTGACTCAGAGATAGATCGAGGATCTGCTGAAGCTTCCTGTCCACAGCTGCGCTCAGTCTGTTTGCTTCTGCCTGCTGGTCCATCTGAATACCCAGCTGCAAAATCTGATCCTGGACCTCCTGGATCTCTTCGTTTACCTCTATTTCATACTCCTTGAGATCCTGATAGTCCTTGTATGCGATTATCCCGCCTGCAATGAGAGCAAGGTATGGAATAATACACAGAATTGTCAGGAGTGCTGTTGATTTGACTTCTTTTGGAGCGCCCGAAGCTTTTCTTTTCTTGCCTTCGGGCTCTTCAAGAATGTTGATGTCAAACATGCTGGGTTCATAACCTCTCAGCGCAAGGCCGACACATACTGCAAGAATAGCGCTCATCGAGTCCACTTCACTATCACTGATGACATCTTCAGGTATTGTGATATTTCTGAAGGGCTGGAAGTGCTCTACCGGAAGGCCATGCTGTTCGCTCAGTATTGAGGCCAGACCCGGCATCAGAGAACACCCTCCGCTTATGTACATCTTATCTATTCTGGCATTTTCACCGGATGCCTGATAGGTGATGAATGATCTTCTTATACTGGTTGACAGCTCTTCAATCACTCTGCCGATTGCAGTATGAACTTCATCAGATGATATACCATCCGGAACGTTGCCTTTGAGTACTCCCAATGCAACTTCATAGTCAAGCCCCAGAGTTCTCTGAAGGGCTTCAACGAATCTTGAGCCGCCAATGGAAAGATCACGGTTGAAGCTTGGAAGACCATTTCTAACAACAACCATGTTCGTAACTTCGGCACCTATGTTGAGTATTGTTACACATTCATCACCGCTGGGTTTGTACGCATGCTGGTATGCCCTTTGAAGCGAGAACTGCTCAAGCTCGATGGTAGAAGGTTTGAGGCCTGCTCCCTGCAGAATTCCCCTGTGAAGATCGACCACTTCCTTTTTGGCTGCAACCAGAAGAACTTCCATCTGTCCTGGAGAAATTTCAGGATTGATGATCTTGAAATCAAGACTGACCTCATCTATCCTGAAGGGAATATGCGTCTCGGCTTCCCACTGAATAGCTTGACGGGCATCCTGCTCCGACATCTTCTCCATTGGGATCCTTCGAACAATGACGCTTCTTCCTGAAACAGCACTGTTGATATTCTTGCTACCTGTTTTAACGCCTGCCTGCCGGACTACATCATGAACAGTGTCAATCAAGTGCTCACGGTTAACAACTTCCCCGTCCACTATGGTACCAGGAGACAACTCCTGTATGGCGTAGCTGGATAGTGTCAGAGATTTGCCCGATCCCGTTAGCTGAACAACTTTGATTGAATGGCTGCCGATATCAAGACCAACAGTTCCCCCGCCTGATCTTCCGAAGATGAACATTATCTTCCTTTCCTCAGGTTGCCGTTCGCCTGCATTAGATATTTCCTCACCATAGTGGTGATAATAACAAAACAACAACAATGTATTTTAATGATTCCCATCAGTATAATCCTTTATCAAGTCCTGCCTATTCTTTATTACAAGAACCTTACAACGTTTCAAACCCTGCGTCAATACCCTAATTTCATAACTATGGAATTTCATACTTCACTTGACTCCGGATATCAAAGAGCATATCTTCCCCTCCGGAGGTTGATATGAAAACTGATACTGCAAAATCACCGAGTCTCATTTCAAAGATTTCTGATATACAGAATCATTGCAGCCCAAGTGTCAGACTGACCGTTCCAGTGAGACCCGACCAGGAAGAACTTTTAACAAGAATCGTTCGAACCATAACTCAGAACAGAGACAGACAGCACAGGTCTCAGAGAATAACCAAGGCAACTATTATACGAGCGTATATTGATGCTCTGTCAACACTTCCGTTGGACATAGATAATATCAATGATGAGAAGATTCTGCTCCGGAGGGTTCTCGATCTGCTGGAGAATTAACTGCATATCCCTTTGCAGTCTTATCTGTTGACACGCACTTAACACCATACTTTAAGATCAACCTGAATAAATCTCCGATGCCCGGATATCTGCGAAGTGATCCAATTCTGGAACACTGCAGAGGTTAACAAAGTATAGGTTCGAATCTCAGAGACAATACAGTTATCCGGAGTCAAATGGGGAGTGAACCTGAAGTATTCAAATTCTCTCCATTGCCTTAATTCATTCTCAGATGGTTCAGTGATCCCGAAAGAGGCTATGCTTCTAGTTTATAGATGTTTTCATGAATTGCGCCCTCTGGTACTCTGCAGGATTAATGAATTACTTCTTGATTATTTCACTTTTCCCGCCGGGCAGGTCTCTGGCTGTATAACCGATAGTTTCAAGTTTTTCTCGCATATGATCAGCAGCTTTGAACAGTTTGTTCTTTCTGAGAACCCCCCTTGTCTCAACCAGTACCTCGCACAATTCCCCGATGTCAGCAGATGAAGAATCACTGCCGGTCAGATCAAGACCGAGAATTTCTCCAGCAAGTTCATCCAGTACAGCAGCAAGAGCAACTCTGTCCTGTGGGGTATCATTATTGTCAAGGGCACTGTTGCCGGCCCGGACAAGTTCAAAGATCGAAGCAAGCGCAGCGGGAGTGTTAAGATCATCGTTCATGGATTCATGGAATGCCGCCCTGGCTGATTCTATAAGAGCAGTAATCACAGCGGAAGGTACTACAGTATCTTCTGAAGGCTTATGACCAAGCCTCAAGCGGAAGGCAAGTAGCCTTCCAAGGCCACTCTTTGCTGAATCGAGACCCATATCGGAGAAATCAAGCGGACTCCGGTAATGGCTTCTGAGTATATAGAGCCTGACTACCATGGGGTGATATTTTTCGAAAATATCTCTCAATAGAGTGAAATTACCGAGGCTCTTACCCATCTTCTGGCCATCAACGGTAACCATGTTGTTGTGAAGCCAGAACCTCGCGAACTGTTTTCCGGTCGCTCCTTCGCTCTGAGCTATTTCAGATTCGTGATGCGGAAATATGTTTTCCAGCCCGCCCCCGTGGATATCCAGTGTCTCGCCTATGTATCTCATTGACATCGCTGAGCATTCCAGGTGCCAGCCCGGGTATCCCCAGCCCCAGGGGGAATTCCATTTCAGAATATGATCGTCACCGGCTTTTTTCCAGAGGGCAAAATCTTTAGGGTCCCGTTTCCCCTGATCGATTGAAACTCTTGCTCCCGCCACAAGTTCATCAAGCTTTCTTCCGGACAGCTTACCGTATCCTGGGAAACTGGATACCGAAAAGTAAACGTAACCGTTAACTTCGTAGGCATGACCTTTCTCGATAAGTACCTTTATAAGTTCGATCTGCTCGGGAATATGACCGGATGCCCGCGGAGAAACATCGGGACGCAGAATACCGAGGGCGTCCATATCATCAAAGTAGGATTTGGTGTATTTCTCGGATATCTGCATGGGTTCCATTTTCTCAAGCCTTGCCTGCTTCTCTATCTTATCCTCACCTGCGTCGGCATTATCGGTGAGATGCCCCACATCTGTGATATTCTGTATGTACCTCACGTTGTATTCCAGGTGGCGCAGGTATCGGATAAGAACATCGAAAGAAACGTAGCTTTTCCCGTGACCCAGATGGCTGTGGCTGTAAACCGTTGGTCCGCAGACATACACCCCCACAAACGGCGGGGAGAGAGGTTCAAATTCCTCCTTCTGGCGGGTTAAGCTGTTATATAGTTTCATCACATATTCCTTTAGTCAAAATAGTTGATGTGCATGGCTTCGCGGACGAGATCTATGGTTCTGCTTCCCTCAAGACATGCAGCTTCGGTTCCCTTTTTAAGTATCTCTTCGATCCGGCCGGGCTTTTCGAATTGCACTCTCCGTTCACGGATGGGTTCCAGAATCTCTTCGATCACCTGCAGCATTTTCATCTTGCATGCAACGCACCCGATAGTTCCCTTCCGGCACCGCTCTTCAATGTCATGGGACTCTTCCCTGTTGAAAGCCTGGTGGTACGAGAATATCGTGCATATTTCCGGATGCCCCGGATCATCCTTGTGGATTCTGGCCGGGTCAGTAACAGCGGACATCAGTTTCTTTCTGACCTCTTCGGTGCTGTCGCGGAGATAGATACAGTTGCCAAGGGATTTGGACATCTTGGCCCGGCCATCCAGTCCCACCAGCCTCGCCGTCTCACTCCGGAGCCCCGCTGGTTCCGGGAAGACGTTACCGTAAAGCTCATTGAATCGCCTGGCTGTAAAACGGGAAACTTCCACAACAGGAAGCTGATCCTCACCAACCGGAACCAGATCGGCTCTGCAGAAAAGAATATCCGCGGCCTGACTCACCGGATACCCAAGAAATCCATAGGTCATGTTCTCTTCAAAACCATGCTGACCGGCTTCGGTTTTGATGGTAGGGTTGTGTCTGAGCCGGTTCACGGTAATGAACATCGAGAAGAAAACCGTAAGTTCAGCGATCTGCGGGACCATACTCTGAATGAAGATGCTAACAATATCCGGATCAAGGCCTGCAGAGAGATTATCAAGCGTAACCTGTCTCACATCCGCTGGAAGGTGCTCCGGGTGATCAAAATTCGTGGACAATGTCTGTACATCGGCTACGATTATGAATGTCTCGTACTCCTTCTGGAGTTTTACTCTGTTTTGCAGAGATCCGACATAGTGCCCGAGATGCAACGGACCTGTCGGTCTGTCTCCGGTTAAGATACGCTTTCTTCTGCTGCGACCTGAGTTCATATCACTGCTTCTCCCGTACACCGGGGATATTGGAGTATCTGAAATCTCTCAGATCGATCTCACCGGAATACTCATCCAGAATGTTATATGTTTTCTCAACAAGTTCATCAAGCTGCGGGCAGATCCTGGAATAATCTACAAGGTACCTGAAAGTTCTGGGTACGTGGCCCAGAAACTTGGAATCACCTGTTTTCCTGTACTGCATCGAGAAAGTACCAATGGCCTTCAGACTCCGCTGACATGCAGTCAGGGCGATCTGGAACATGTTCATATCGCCCTTAGCCATAATGAATTTCTTGGCTCTATCCTCCCATGAAGCTCCGGGATCCCGGTAACTGTCCCTTATAAGGCTCACTACATCGTACGAGGGTGGACCGAACCGGGCATCCTGCCAGTCAAGCATGGTTAACCTGTCATTGTGAACCATGAGATTCGCACTGTGAAAATCTCTGTGAACAAAAACTGTTGAATCCGATATCAATCCGCAGAGCTTCCGCATATGATCCTGAAGAACGAGAAGTTCTTCCATTGGTACACCGAGAAGTCGGAAGAAAAGTGTTTCAAGAGTATTCTCGAGTTCCGCCATGAAGAATGCGGGAGTAAAGCTCCTTCTGCCGGCTATTGAATTGGAACAGGCTGTGCTGTCAAGTTTTTTCTGCATGACAATGATCATTTCAATTGCCTCATCGAGATATTTCAAATACAGATCATCATCCACATCAAGCAATCTGCAGGTACCCAGATCCTCCTGAAGAACCCATCCATTCCTGGTGTCGCATTCCATGATCGAAGAAACACTGAATCCATGATCGGAAAGGAGTTCATGAATATCCAGCCATGGCCATATGGGAATCTTCCTGCTGTCCATCAGAATGAGAGTTTCCCCGCCGTTGGAAACGCGCCAGAAACGCCTTCCCGACACATCGCCGAGAAGCCTTCTTGCTGTTACGCTGTTATCGGTTCTGCTTCTGAGCCATGCGGCAAGTTCGGGAGACATGGTTCTCATACTGATCTACCGTCACGGCTGCTGCAGAACCAGGGCAGTATGGATTCGTGAAGCGTACCGCTTTCGAGGGATGATCCCTCAAGCATGACACTGTCCCGCAGTTCGGTACCGCTTCCGAGAATACAACCTCTGCCGATATTCCATACTCCACTGAGAGAAATATCACTGGAAATGCACGCTGTGGGGTGAATGAAAGAACCGCCGGATAGAATATTCCTTCGAAGAGAATCTATTCTGCCCATGTCCAGCCACCTGCCAATCCCTCTGCAGGCTGTGAGCCTGCCGCAGTCTGCAGTTACCCTGGAAGCTAGTTCTGAGAATAAGCCTCCGGAAGCCTGTATCCTTGCAGCAGCAGCCGAAATCGATGGTTCCATTAGGCTAATCCCCCAGTAATGCGTCTTCTGGATACCGCCGCATCCGAATTTCATATCTTCATCTAACAATAACGGAGAATAAGCGCCCTCGGGCGGGAAGTCTCCTGTTAGAACAGTCCAGGTCGATCCGGTTGTCCTGTGATGCTCAATCAACCCGAGTGCATCAAAATCCTCAATAATCATATCCGTGTTCACGACCATCCAGGTCCCCGTGTCCATGATATTCGCATGTCTGGCCAGGGTTGCACAGGCACCCAGTGGTCTCTCTTCAAAATATAGTTCACACATCTCAGAAGGCCAGACCGATCCTATCTCATTCAGCAGTGCTTCGGGACACCTTGAGGCATTTATTCTAATTCTCCGAGGACAAGCAGAGCTTATCTGGACAGCCAGTCTTCCAAGAATCGATGTGCCGCCAAACGGCAACAGAGCTTTTGGACGGATAAGAGTAAGGGGTTCATCCCTCCTGCCGTAACCGGCCGCAAGGAAAAGAACCCCTTCAATCTCCATCGGGGTCTGTTTACCCGTAAATTTCTTTCCTGTTGCAGTCACAGAGTCTGACCCTGCGTCTCTGAGGGCGCCAGTCTCCACTGTCATTGTATCTGGCGGCATAGAGTATCACCGGTACCCGTTCCTTGCCGCATACAGGGCAGTCATCCTTGTGAAGTGTCCTGGCTTCGTGTGCCAGCTTGGCTGCAAAAGTTCTTTCTTTCTTAGGCATTAAATGCATCCTCTCCGGTTATTACCGGGATACTGCAGGCATATGTCATGATCCTGTCCATCATGGAGCGATCACCGGTCTCGGTATATATCGCCTGAGCTGTCTCCAGAATTATAAGCAAACCACGGCGGACCTGCACGGCATCGAATCTACCTTCAGAAGCCCACCAAAACGGGCACGAGTATAACATTTTATCGGCCAGAGAGGCAACTCTGTCAGAGTCGCACAGTCTGGCAATATCCCTGACATCGCGTAATAACTTCCTCATATGAACATGAATCCGGTTATCGGGATCATCCCATAAAGGCCACGGTTTACCCGCATCTAGATCGCCCGGAGTTGTTGACCAGCTGCCCGATGGAACAGAGGCCCGGACAGATGGGAAAATCTCAAGCAGATTACCCGGGGTTACCATTACGGCATCCTTGCTGCTTTGAAAGGCTTTGAGGAAAGGAGTTAGAAATGTCTCGATAGTTCCCTTTCTGTGATGGCCGTAGGTTTCACCATCCATTGCTATGAGAATATAGGCATCTTCGGAGCCTGTCCAGCTGAGCATACCTGCAATTATCTCCTCGGCCATTTCAAATCCATTTTCTCCGTGAAAAGATATCCTGTTGCTCCAGAAATTGCTCCTGAGCAGCACAGCCACACCATCCACCTCGGGAATGGTGTTAAAGGGGACGTTTCTGCCTGTCCAGGCAAATGGAATGTCATCTGTCACCGTCCAGGTATAGCCCATACTGCTGAATATACTAGGAAGTACAGGAGAGTAAGCCATCTCAGGAGGGAAAACACCTGACGGATCGTAGTTCTTTCCGAAAAGCCGGCGATTACCATCAGAGTTGATCTTCAATTGCCGTCTCACATCATCCTCGCTGATAAGAGGAAATATGGGATGGTAGGCTCCGGAGTCGGTGAATTCCAGATTCGGTGCATTCGCCAGGTGTTCAAGAGATTCTGATCCCAGCCTTTCCAGCTGTTCTGTCAGGGAATAGTTGATATTCACCGCTACCCTGGCTTCCGATCTGCTTAGCAATCCGGCAAGAGGTGAGTAGCATTCAGCGTCGATTTTCGCCACCAGAGAGATATCCTGAGTTGGTGGCTGATACATGTGAAGCAGCAGACTGACATATTTCATCTGTTAAGTTCCTTGATCAGCAGAATACTGTCACCGGAGTTTATTCCGAGAAGTTCGGATGCGCATCCGCAGCTGACAGCGATTTCCATTAAGCCCTGGCTGCCCTGAAGAAAGAGAATACCGGGATGGGAGCCGTAAGTTTTAACCTCTTTGACAGGTTCGATCCTGCCGCCTGGGAGTTTCAGAAAGGCGGGATGAAATGTACAGGATGAGGGTAACCAGAGAACAATATTACCGAATATATCTATATGGGCGACCGTGACTTTCAGTCCGCTGTCCTCGAGTCTCGGGTTTTCAATCTCTGATGGAACAAGGTCTTCCATTTCAACCGGTTCCAGGAATTTTACCCACCCGGGATCGAGCAGAAGTCTTGCTCCTGCGGAGGCGAAAACGTCCCTTCCGTGAAATGTACGGCTGGCTCCCTCCTGCGGATCTGGAAGTTTCCAGGCTCTGGCTACGGGCATAAGTCCAAAAATACCGTTATCCGGTCCGATGTAAAAAGTACCTTCTACTTCGCAGACCACTCCCCTTCGGGCAGTTCCCACGCCGGGATCGACAACGGCAACCACTACAGAACCAGCCGGAACATATTTTCGGGAAACGGAAAGATGGAAAGCACCTTCCCTGATGGAACCCGCTTTAACATCATGCGTCAGATCGACAATCACAACTGAGCGGGAGCACGCAGAGAGTATCACCGCTTTCATCTGGGCGACATAGGTATCGGATGTTCCGAAATCGGAGAGCAGAAACAGGGTATTAATCCGAATCACCTGTATTTCAAAACAACAAGGGTCTGATCATCCCCCTGTGGAGAACCCTTTGAGTAGGAGTTAACAGCATCGAGTATCCCGCCTGAGATCTGATGCGCTGAGAGGTCACGGTTTTCCAGAACAACATTGCACAGTCTCTCTGTACCGAATTCGAAGTCTGATGAATCCATTGCCTCCGTTAACCCATCTGTATAGAGGACAAGCACATCGCCCGATTCAAGCTCCACGGTTCCGTGCTCATACTTCGCCTCGGCCGACAGACCCATTATGAGCCCGCCCTTCTCAAGCCAGCAGGATTCCCCCTCCCTCTTCACAAGAAGTGGAGGATTATGCCCTGCGTTAACATAAGTAAGCTTACCTGAGTCAAGATCCAGCACACCGTAGAACAGACCGGTCATTATGGGATCCCCCTCGCCGAGAACGGAGGATTCGTTAACCTTCTGAATTATCTTGCTGATGGAATAAATACTCTGTACGTAAGCAACCAGATTGCCCTTAAGTCCGGCCATCGTAAGTGCCGCCGGGATCCCTTTTCCGGCTACATCGGCCACTGCCAGTCCAAGATTACGATCTGGAAGATGGAAGAAATCATAATAATCCCCCCCTACTTCACTGGCAGGTCTGTAGAAAATCTCGATATCGTAACTCTCAAGACTGGGAGGACTGTCGGGGAGCAGGTCAAGCTGTATCTTCCTCGCCATGTTAAGTTCTTCCGATATGGCATGTCCGGCTGAGAACCTGTTAAGAAGAATATCAGGCATCCTGATCCTGATAATATCCGAAGCGAGCAGCTCCGGAGTTTCGGTGACAAGTCTTATCACTTCCATTCGTACATTTCTATCGGGATCAGTGAACATATCCGCCAGTTTAACATCTATATCTGGTATTGAATAGAGCTCTGGATGGATTCTAAGGCCGGAAACGATCTCCAGCCGCACATCCGATGCAGAATCATCAAAAGCGCTCATGACCACTGGAAGAAGTTTAACATCGGAAATGGCGACATTATTCAGCAGACCCGAAAGAGCGCCAAGGCGCACATATGGATCTTCATCTGCAAGCAATTTCTTCAGAACAGGATCAAGGTCCTGCGGTTTATCACTTTCAAACTCTCCAAGTGTCACCGCGGCTGCAGCTCTCACAGCCCTTTTCTCATCATATGCCAGTTGCCGGAGTACATCCAGGGTTGCGTCGGTTCGTTTTCCAAGGCCCCTGATCGCGTTCACAAGTGATTTTCGAACGTATGAAGAGGAATCCTGAGTGAATTCACTGATAAAATCAGAAACCGAATCACCGAAGTCACTCCCGTTCCAGAGTACGAAGAATGGAAGAGCAGCTCTCTCCTTGAATTCCCCTGTCTTGATAATATCTGCAATCAGCTCAAGAGATGCTTCCCTCAGATCTGTCCTGCCAAGGCAGACAAGCTGGCTGAGAGCTTCCCTTCCTTCGTAGTGATCCGCTGACAGTACTTCAGTTAGAAAATTTCTTCTAATTTCATTGTCCATGATACTGTAGTATCCCAGCGCCATGCCGGCGAATGCCCTGCTGAAAGCGATTCGTTCGTGGATCAGCTCCCAGAGGTTCCCCTTTTCTGCATTATCCAGGGAGGAGTAGTTCATCAGCATACAGCGCGAAACCTGAAGGATGTCCTCCTCTGTAAGATCGGTCCTGATGGATTTCCTGACTTCACTGCTGAAGAACCTGAGTCTCGCTCCTATCCTCCATGCCAGTCTTCCCTTTCCTCCCGGAGGAAGTCTGTCCATCAGCACCCACAGCAGATCGTTGAATTCGGGGTTGAACTCCTCAAGCTTTCTATCCAGAAGCCCCATAATAACGGTAGACAGCAACCCGGGGTCACCCTCTTCGAGGACCTCATTCAATACATCGAACTCCCTGGGTTCCAGAGAAGGAAACTTACTGCCTATGTACAGCATAAGACCCTGGCGGACTTCGTACGAATCATCTTCCAGAAAATCTCTGTATATTTTTTCGCATTTCTCAGTCATTCCCCACATGGTCAGATTCTGAATAAATCGCCCTCTCACCCTTGGTTCAGGGTCAGTCACAGCAGCACGCACCAGGTTTTCAAACGCGGGCAGCTCGATGACCCACTGCCTTCCGAGAGTTTCCGCAACCGCCGCTCTTACTTCCGTATCACCCTTCGACATCATTATCCTGTACATGCTTATTATCGACTTATCCGAATGATCTGCGGAGCTCAGCAGCATGTTAAGAACGTCAGTCAGAACCGTTCCAGATCTCTCGGATGCTACATGAAGAAGAAACTTTGCCCTTACTTCATCTGAGAGGCTTTTGTAGAAGCCAGCGAGGAAGTACCCGGCCCGTCTTACACCCAGTTCCTCACTCCCGATAAGTGTATCTGCAAATGCCCTGATGACCGGAGCATCCTTTTCAAGCAATTCTTGGATACCTTTATCTATGGCCCACATCCGGACGGAGTCGCTGACAGAGATATACACTTCGCCGCTTCCGTAGATCCTTCGGAATGGAGCAGCACCTCCAGCTGCAAGTGATTTGCTGTAAAGTTCCTCCAGTTCTTCATTGGATGGAAATCTCTTGTTCTCCTGAACAATAAGCCTGTCGAGAAGCCTGAAGAGTACCCGTTTAAATACCGCTTCAGCAACAACAGGATCGAAGGCTGCCAGCAGAAGCAGTTCAGCCTTCTCAAGAATAGAAAGTCTGCGGAACCACTTCAAAGCCTCCCTGCCCTGATCCAGTCTCCATTTCCGATAGGTTGATGGTTCAGGCAGCCTGACATGTGCATCGGTGTATGAATCGAACACTCTGGCGATCTCGGTGGAGGATGTTGCAAGTATCAGTCTGTGTCTTGATTCTGTAGCTCTTGTCATAAGTGAGATAACCGATGACCAAAGACGGGAGGGATAGATATCCACCAATCTCCTGAGTGTATCAAGATCAAGGAAAACAGCACAATCCTCAGAACCGGTAAGAAGCTGTAATACTTCCCTGGAGTTCAGATCCCGTGTTATTATTTCTATGGGGTTCAGGTTATCCAGAGAGGCTTCCACAAGCAGTTTTCTCGCAATGGTGGTTTTTCCAGCACCCATGGAACCGCTGAGGCAGACGAATCCACGCCTGGTAATAACTTCCCTGGCCCTCTCAAGTGAATCCAGATCTACTGCAAGCACATCAATATCGCCATAGGATTGAAGCAGCTCATCACCCTGAGGGTATGGAAGGAATTCCCGGTTCAGGCTCCGAAGCCAGCCCTGAACTTCATTCCGAATCAGCTCTCTGCCTTCATTGGCCGAGGAAAATGTCCAGCAGAGAGCGTTGTTCAGAAGATCCTGAACTGCGTCATCATCCTCTGGCTCATCCATGATACATATCCCTGCGATCGGGACAGCATGCCGGAAGCAGTTGAAATAAATATGTCTCAGTTCTGGAGAAAGCGGTCCGTTGATTACAAGCAGCAAAGCGTCAGGAATCGGGATATCCGATCTGGATATCTGAATTTCATCGGCCCATCCTGGAGGTATGAGAAGCTCAGCGTCTGTTTTAAGAATATCCCGGATGCCCCCGGGCAGTTCTCTGCTTTCAAATACTACTGAAAGAGTGAAGCTGTTCACGGGATGGGAATCGCTTTCAGTTCAGAGGCCAGATAAGAGTAACCCTTGTTTTTCCTTCCGGAGTAAGACCGAATTCAACCCATTTGGCAAGATTACGGGCGATAAGAACTCCTCTGCCCCTGGTTAACAGAAGCTCTTCCCCCTCTCCGGGGTTGAAGCCGAGGGCTTTCTCAGGTTCCCAGGATCCTTCATCGTCAATCATGAACCGTATCCTGTTTGGAAAAATGTTAAAACTAACAGTAACAGTCTTTTCGGGGTCATTCTTGTTTCCGTGCTCCATGGCGTTCTTTGCAAGTTCAACAACCGAAACCGACAGCAAGGATAGATCATCAACCTCAACTTTCGCCGATTTCCCAACAGCTTCAATTATCAGCTGAAGTGGCTCGAGTACGGAAGTATCACTTGGCAAACGTATTTCTATGGGGTGCACAATCAATCTCCGAAACTATTCAACGCTTCCTGCTCATCAGTATACGTCTCGAAGATGGTTATCAGCTTCGTAATGATAAACAATTCGTGAATTTTCTTCGTGGCATTCAGAATTCTAAGGGATCCGCCTGCTCTTGAAAGGGTAGTATGGCCTGATACAATTACACCCAGACCTGAACTATCCATCCAGTTGACTCTTCCGAGGTCAAGCAGAACTTTTTTCTTATCCTGATCAACGGCTTTCTGGAATACATCTTTTACTTCCATAAGCTCGGGGCCGCCAATAACTTTACCGGATAGAGCAACAACAAGTACATCGCCCTTCATTTGCTGTTTGATATTCAATTTCTACCTCCCGATAATTAAGTTCTTCATAAACGAAAATCGATTTCGGTTTAATATAGCCTCAAAATCCTGATTGACAATTCCCGCAGAGCATTCATGAGCAGGCAACATAGTTCTCCCACTCGATAAAACCCAGTCTGTCAAGAAATTCCATTATGGTTTTCCTCGCTCCGGGAAGTCTGGAAGCTATCACCACAGGTATGTCAGACCGCCTCGACAATTCACCCGGCCCCTTTACAGGTCTTCCTCTTAACATCGTTCCCTGCCTGTTCAGAGAGGGATCAATAAAGGCTTCAATATGATAATCATTATCCTGCAGACATTTTCCCAGCCTTCGCGCCGTCTGCCCGCTCCCGGCTATGTAAACAATTTTTCCCGACATGCAGGGAACATGTTCAAGATACTTCGCCTTAAGCTTATAAAAACCAGTAAGTGAGTAAACACTGCTGGTTCGAGAAAGCCTGTCCGGATGATCCCTCCATCTTAGTAGAACCTCCGGAACCCGTGCGAATGTGTAACCCCTGCTCCAGAGTCTCAGCCATAATTCGTAATCCTCCGGCAGTTCCCTTTCCATGTACCCGCCTTCCGCGAGGATATTCTGCCGGTGGAAAAAGGCAGTGGGATGCGGTATCGGGCTTTCAATGAACAGGTTCTTCTCTATCTCTCTGGGTTCAATCAGGCCGTTAAGCCACTGCTCATACAACTTGAAGCCGCGGGTGATGTTCTCCAGGGGGAAACTCCGTACCCGGCAGGATACCACTGTCATGGGTCCGTTGGATACTGCAAGCCCGTGCTGCTTCTCTATTCGATCAGGCAATGAGATATCGTCCGCATCCATTCTTGCTATCCAGGTGCCGCTGCACTCCGCAAGCCCTGTGTTCAGAGCGTCAACCAATCCCAGCCCTGCGTTATCGACAAGCGTGAATCTGGAATCCTTCGAGCACCAGTCTTCCGCAAGCATGACTGACGAATCTTCCGAACCGTCATTTATCAGCACTGTTTCTATATCCGTGAATGTCTGTTCTGCAATTGATTCAAGCGCATCATTGAAGTACTGTTCAGCATTCCGGAACGGCAGAAGTACCGATACGGCAGGAACGGTCAATGCGAGAGATTCAGAACCGCCTGGCGCAGTTCCTCGGGGGTTCTGAGCAAACGGCCGCATGCGTCGCCTACACAAGGCTGCGCATACGAATATCCGGGATTGGGAAGGAAAAGGGCTTCCATTGAAAGGCTGTCCACAGGTATGGAGGGATCGTAGAAATCCACCCCCTCCTCTCCCGCCAGTTCAACAGCCGAGGCAAACAGTATCTGTGTCAGACTGTCCGCTTCGATACCGACAACATTTATGTGCAGCTCCAATTCTTGAGATTGATGTTCCGATGCCGTATCAGGAACTGAACCTTCTTCGACCGCATTCCTGAAAAAACTGGAATCTCTGGTACCTGCAACCCTTGCGGTTTCATTCCCTCCTGAGTCAAATACAACAGTTATGGGAAGTACATCCGAAAGGCCCCAATCATCCTTCAGTTTCGCAGCATCATTCTCGTTGAGCCAGATAACAGGCATTGAGAGATTGATCTCCTCCCGGAACTTCAGCAAGGTCTCAAGTTCCAGATCACCAAGGTCTACGGCGACTACCGCAATACGTCCTTCCATTGATCTGAAAACCTCATCGATCACGGGCAGTTCTCCAACACATGGTGTACACCAGGTTGCCCAGAAGTTAACGATAATCGGTTTTCCGAGGTTATCAGAAAGAAAGCTGTCAAGCTCTTCCCTGCCTGACATGAGCGGTCCCTGTACGACCAGATCATCATCAATCGTTGTATGACTGCCGCTATACCTGATAACCGGGAACAGGAAAATCAGGACTATGGGAATCCAGAGATAATCGGTGAATTTCAAGTACGCGGTCATCAGTTACCGTCCCGCTTCCGTGTGTCATGGTGTACAGCAGACACCGGACAGACGTCAATACATCTGCCGCACCTTATGCATTCTGCGGAGTTGGGTTCCTGGTATACGGCGATGTCCACAGGGCAGACAGATCTGCATTTATCACATTTAATACACGACTGATCTACCCTCATCCTGAAGACCGATGCCTTGCCGGCCAGCCCCCAGAAAGCACCCAGCGGACATAGAACACGGCAGAAAGGCCGCTTTGATGTAACCGACCACATAAGAACGAGAATGAGCAAAACAATTTTCCAGGAGAAAAGGAAACCCGTCTGAAAGGTCTCACCGGAATCATGAAGTACAAGAGGTATTCCCGCTGTAAGAGTTCCGGAAGGACAGATAGCCTTACAGAACCAGGGATCTCCTCCTGCGCCCGGTACGGTTCTGAGAGTAAGCGGCAGAAGGAAAACAAAAATAAGAAGGACAGCGTACTTTGCATCTCTCCAGGAAGCTGGAATTCTGATCTTCGGTAATGGAATCTTATAGAGAAGGCCCTGCAGCAGCCCGAAGGGGCATATCCATCCACATGCGAACCGGCCGGCTATGAACCCGAAAATCAGCAGGAAGCCGATAACGCCAAGAAATATGACAGCATCAGGCCGAACGGTTGCGATGCCGCCCAGAAACCCCTGCGATGAGAGTATATTCTGAATCGTTCCCACCGGGCACGCCAGAACGCTTGAGGGGCACGAGTAACAGTGCAGTCCGGGTACACAGAACATTTTGGATTTACCTGTAAAGATCGCTCCCTGAATCAATCCCTGAACGTAAAGATTTGTAAGTACAAGTGATGAGAATTGAACAAGGCGACGGGCTGTTTCTCTGACCAATGCCTAACCTACGCCTATACATTCAAGGCAGATATTCGCTGCCTTCTGCCATATCACTGCGGGGTCACCCCATACGTAACCTGAAATCATCATAAGAACTGCAATAATCATTAGTGATAATCTGATTGATAGATGGATATTTCTCATATTCACCAATCGATAGTAGTTCTGGAGGCGGCGATCGGATTTGAACCGATGCATGGTGGATTTGCAGTCCACTGCCTTACCACTTGGCTACGCCGCCCCAGTTGGGGGTCAATCATACATATTCATGGCTGACCGGGCAAGACTTAAACGATTAATCGATCCAATCCAGGCTTATGTTAAGTGAACCTGAATATGTCATATCACCGAGAGGTGTTGAAATAGTAGGCACAGCTGTAACCAGCATTCTTCCAATATGATCGCTTGTTCTGAGGCTTGAATTAATGCCGCCGATTGCCAGAGCAAGATCGATGAGATTAAGAACACCGACTTCACCCATCAGTGCGAAAGCATCGAAGCTTATATCAAGCGGCAGTATTACCGTCTCGTTCGATCCGGGAACTTCAAGGGGTGTACTCATCGTTCCGGAGGCTACCCAGGTTGTATCGAAGGCAACCCCGGAGTCCCCGTCAAGGTAAAGGTCCCATACGAGTGAGGTCAATGTGACCGGAATAATATCCGGTCCCGTGGAGCCATTGTTCGGGTTATGAATGCCGATATTCAGCGTGAAATCCACCGGGCAGCTGCCCGAAGCCCATATTGCTGCCACTTCTGCAATCTGGACAACGGAAAGGCTCTCAAGGCTGTCAAGCTGTATTCCGGTCAGCAAGAAATCATCCGTATTCTCTATCCTGAACTGGCACCTGAGAAGAGTCAGAGGATCTGTGGGGCTGCACGCCATAAGGAATGCAACTGCAAGCAATGATCCTGATACAATAATCGACTTTATCATAAACAGCTCCTTTCGCGAACTCTTTCTCACATTAAAACACTTTCTTCCAGTACTTGCGTACAAATCTCACTCCTGGTTCCTCAAATCTCGACCACTTAAATCTATTCTTTACAAGAAAGCCATGTCTGTCATTGTCCTGGTCATCATTCCCCGGACAGAGTATCACCATACCGCCCGGCTTTGTTATTCGCAACAACTCCTGCAATTCTTCATTCGGATCATCACCGAAGACATAACCACAAATCGTAATATTTGCGAACTTATCCTCAAAAGGTATGTCGGTAATAAGGCCATCCATAACAAAGATGTTCTTCAATCCCAGACTAACAGCTTTCTCCTTCAAGTATACTCGCAGGTTAGCGACCGGTTCCACTGCGTACACTTCTTTCGCTTGCGCAGCAGCGATCAATGTAATCTTTCCCGTACCGCTGCCGATATCAACCACCCTCCTGCCCGAAAAATCAATCAGAGAGGTCAGTTCATCCGGGTTCCACTTCAGAAAAGGCTGAGAATCGTAAACTTCCGGAGACACTACATATACGATCAGGTCATTAATAGACTTCAGGATATCTGTTTCAGCCTGACGGATCTCCTGGGAGTTCAAAGGCTGATCCCCTTCCCCATTTATCATCACGTCATCCAGCCATTCATTCAACTGCGGGCATTTGTGACGGAGGTACCATTCCACATTCGGATTCGCTCTCAGAGAGATCGCCAGTTGTGCTTCCGGCACCCATCCGGGAAACCAGCTTAACTGAACACTCTCAAGGAGCAGAAGGGTATTAAAGGGGAGTAATGACACATCCATCCAGTCAGCAGGCATTTTCTGCACCCTCCAATTGTTGAGGTACCAGGGTGAATACGGACAATAACTCATTCATAAGCATCATCTAACTTATTGATAATAACCACTCCTCCTCGCTGAAGTCCATACAAAGCAGTAATGATGTCCTTCAGAACAATCAGTATCCGCTGACCATGTCAATTCTGAATATTGTCATTCGAACTCTCTGAAGTTAGAATAAATTAATGGAACATGTATTGTTGTTCAGTATCCAGATTATGAGAATCATGTCCGGAGGTTCAATTGACTGAAAACTCAGAAAAATATAATCCTGATATCCTCCTGAATAAGCTCAATGAAACTGAAGGACTGGATAAAGCCAGCGTTCTAGCTGATCTGACTGTTGCCTTCAGGGCAATCAATCCGGAAAAAGTAATTGAATTCGGGAAACAGGGGCTGGAACTACTGCAGGATACTGAAGACAAAAAACTGGAATCAGCTATACTGCTACAACTCTCCTGGGCTAATCAGTGCATTGGCGAGTATCATATTTCACTGGAATACGGCTTTAAAGCATTAAATCTCGCAAATGAAACTAATGATGACCAGAGTAAGCCAGACGCATTGAACCAAATCGGTGGGGCGTACTTTAGAATGGCAAAATACGATAAAGCCCTTGAGTATTTCATGAAATCCCTCAGGATTCAAGAAAACATCGGTAACAAACAGGGTATTGCAGGATTGTATATAAATATAGGAATCATCTGCTATAGAATAGGTGACTATAAAAAGGCTCTGGATTACTACAACCAGTCTATCCAGATATTTGAGGAAATTGATAATAGAAATCATCTTGACACCGTATATAACAATGCAGGGGTTATTTATCGGGAGCTTGGAGAACTCGATAAGGCTCTTGAATATCATACAAAAGCGCTTGAAATAAGAGATGAACTCGGAAAGAAATGGAGAATACCTCACTCTCTGAGCAATATCGGCGCAGTATTAAAGGATATGAAAGACTACGACAGATCCTTTGAGTACTTCTTCAGATCACTTACAATCGCTGAGGAAATCGGAAACAGACCTGTGATTGCGACTATACTCATCAGTTTAGGTGAAATCTCTATATTAATAAACCATTTCGATGAAGCTCAGGAATACGTCACGAAAGGGCTCAATATCGCAAACGAGATCGATGCACCTGCTCTTAAGAGTGAATGCTGCGATGTAATGTCAACCATCCTTGAACAGAAGGGTGATTTCAGGGAAGCACTGGAATACCAGAAGCAGTTCAAAGAACTTAGTGATAAAATATTTACGGAGGATAGCAGTAAGAAGTACTACGAATTGCAGGTAAGCTACGAAACAGAGAAAAAGGAAAAGGAAAGTGAGATATACCGGCTCAGGAATATTGAGCTTGTGAAGGCTAATGAAAAACTGACGAAGGCTCTTGCAGAAGTAAAAACACTCAGCGGATTGCTTCCAATCTGTGCTTCCTGCAAAAAGATCCGTGATGATTCCGGGTACTGGGAACAGATAGAGGAATATGTATCCGAGCGTTCGAACGCTCAGTTCAGTCACGGAATCTGTCCTGAATGCATGAAAAAACTCTATCCTGAGTATAAGTAAACCGCAGCCACTGAAATACCCTTTTCAGGGGGCTTAACATTTATGGTTCTGATAATCCATTCAGGTTATAATCCATCTGCCTGATTCCGGGAGGCTATTCCAGTCCCGTATGAATCCAGCTGATGGACATTCTGTCCGGCAAACCGGTTCTATGCAGTCTGCTCGCAGCCCTTCTCTGGGGCGTATGGGCTTACGCCCCATGTGCACTTCGTACTCTTCCTCACCCAATCGAGGGAATGATGGCCGCTCCTAAACGACCGCAATGAATTCACAGATAAATAAGGACATAATCTCAGTATCCGCTTACCATATCGATTCTGAATATTGTCATTCGAACTCTCTGAAGTTAGAATAAACTAACGGAACATATAGTGTTGTTCAGTATCCAGATTATAAGAATCATGTCCGGAGGTTCAATTGACTGAAAACTCAGAAAAATATGATCCTGATATCCTCCTGAATAAGCTCCATGAAACTGAAGGACTGGATAAAGCCAGCGTTCTAGCTGATCTGACTGTTGCCTTCAGGGAAATCAATCCGGAAAGAGTAATAGAATTCGGAAAACAGGGACTGGAACTGCTGCAGGATACTAAAGAC
>JAUWSQ010000061.1 GCA_030609965.1 Candidatus Fermentibacterota bacterium | reverse complement strand
ATCCAATAGCTCTCTCCGTCGACAGGCTCAGTGATTGTAAGATTAGTGGTGGATATCAGGATTGCTACAAGGATAGTTTCAATCATCATCAGTCCTCCATTCACTTGCATTAGTGATTCAATGGACACTGATTCATCCATATAGATGTGTGCTATATGATGATATCAACATTAATCGACAGAGTCAATAATACTCTCAGCTGTTCGCCATTCTGCCACCCCCTGGTGGACGAATTTCAAACCGGATTCCCAGTGCGTATTTGTCAGCAACGATGTTTGATTGCAGGTGTTTCAGGTCGTATGGTTAGTTTCAGTCAGGAATCGGAGGTTAGATTTGGAAGAATATGCTGTCTTGGGAAAGAATCCCGGAACGGTTTGAAATCAAGATTCCTATTGCTCAAGAATTTAAGGGAAAGTGGTGTTACGATGCTCACGCTCGGGCAGTACCTGCAGCCTTCGCGATTGCACTGGCCTGTAGACAGATATCTGACGCCGGATGTTTTTGAATCCATGCGTCAAAACAATACTTCGGCTTTCAATTATCGCACCGTTCCCTTTTCGGACAGGCTCTCAAATCACGCATTCGGATTCGCAATGGATATCAATCCTGTGCAGAATCCCTATTACACAGGTCAGCAGATATTTCCTGAGAACGCAGTATATTATCCTTCAATACCAGGCACACTCTACGACGAGCATCCGGTAGTTCTTTTGTTTAAGGTGCTTGGCTGGAGATGGGGTGGTGACTGGTACGAGAGGGATTATCAGCATTACGATAAACAACTGGAGAAAATAGAATTAGAGGATGTTCAAAATCATTATCTATGGCCCCCGTGGAGGTAAAGATGAAAAAAATAGTATTACTTTTGTTTGTTCTCGCAGTTCTGGCAATCACTCTATCCTGCTACAAAAGCGAAGCCTCAGATCCTCAGATAAACGCAGAACGGATGAATGAAGAGCAGATAAACGAAAAACAGTTAAGCACTGAAGAAGAGAACATGGAAGAGGCCGCTCTTGAGGATTCCCCAAGCGCGTTTCTCGAACTATGCTACGCAACTTCTATAAATATGCCTGAAAATCAGTTTGGCCCTGAAAATGTGTTCGACAATGACACTGATACATACTGGGCCACCATGCCCGGCGCAGCCCCGGGCGAAGGGCTTTTCTTCTCCTTTGAAAAACCTATAGACATAGATGCTATCATCATAAAAACCCTTCCGGGAAGCAGCGATATTCAAGAAATTGCCTATTTCCAAATTTACATAAACGGAATGGAATCCCCTATCCACAGAGCTGTTGGGGAGCCCATTCCAGTCAATACCATGGTTAAGAGCATATTTGTACGGATCGGTGGCACTAGATTTTTGTCGTCGGACGAATATCCCCCAAGAGACGGAATTAGTTATACAGGCAGTTTGCCTGTGGGTATCAGCAAAATAACCATTCTGGTTGACAGCGAAGACGGCGATGAAGTTCCTCTGCGAGTTCAGCCAATTAGAAAAGTCAGTGGAAGCATACAAGCCAGTTCCTCCCTCGATCCCATAGAAGCCTATAATCCGGATTTCCTCTTTGATTCGCGTTCGGACTTCGGCTGGGCCGATGGCAATACAGAGATTACCGGTGCAGGAGAAAATCTGTCATTCACTTTTGATCAGACTCAGCGCATCGAAAAAATTAAAATATGGAACGGTTACCATCGATCCCAGACACATTTTGATCAAAATGAACGGGCTGCTGCTATTTCCTTCGGAGTTGAAGGCGGGGACGCACCGGTATACCAACTTGCCGATACCATGGAACCGCAGGTGATAACCCTGAACACACCGCTTGAGGGCCGCAGTTTTACGATGGATATACTCGAGATATACGAAGGTGTAACGTACAAGGACCTTGTGATAAGTGAGCTGCGCTTCTTTAATGGAGAGGAATGGTTTGTGCTTGATTCCTTCGATCGTGAAACGCGAAAACTCGACTTGCTCGAGTGGGCACAAAATACTTATGCTGAAGCCTTTATTGACAAACAGGTATTTGCCAGCTTTTACGATAATGGATTTTATACACGATCCTTTATTTTGCGCTCAAACGGAAGTTTTATCCTCTGGAAGCACGGAAATGCAATTGATGGCAAGGTAACCATTTTGTATGCTGATGGTAACTGGCAGATCATTGACGATAACACAGTTAGGATATTTGGAAGGTTGCATAGAGTCGGGCGTTTCTCGCAAGATTCCTATGATCCATATGCCGGAGTAAATCCAAATCAGGAGCCAGACTTGGATCGCATAACAATCTTCACTGATGTCCTGCAATTCGACAGCAGCCGAATTTCCAGTGACCGGGGGATGTTCGAAGACTTTGTATTTTAGCGATGCCTTGCTGTGACGCGTACTAATAATAGATGGCTGGCCTATATTGCCCTGTTGATAATTCTGACGGGGATTCTCATCGGCAGCGGTCTTCAGGCGCTCAACCGGACTGAGTACGCAAACGTATGGGATGGTTATTATTACCTGATCCAAGTGCAGTCACTGAACAACACTGGCGCTATGCATTCCCCTGAGTATTCCCCGGTTTATCTGCTGCTTATAGCTTTGTACGCCATTACGGGTAATTACATCACATCGTACAAAATCAGCGCAGTAATGGAGAACTGTATCTGCCCTGAATGCCCTGTAACGCTTGATAAGGATTTGATGTGGGGCTACTACTGCACTCGTGGTTCCGCTGAGGAGATGATGGCTCAGGACGAGTAAACACCAATACAACAGCTATACTGCACCGACAGACAACTTAAGAAGAAATCGCTGGCGGAGCCGGAATTACAGGTCTTCCGCATCCGCGAGTTATTGAGATCTACAGAGAACTTCGGTCTGAAATCTTGCGAACTGACACTCAGGGAACTATTGTTGTGCAGACCGATGGAGAGGTTTTCAGTATTTCAACTCTTATAGCCGGGATTCAAATTAGGGATTATCATTGAAAATTCGAACTAAGCTTGGCCCATATTTTTACATCCTTCCTGCGCTGATCGTAGTCCTGGTTTTCAGAACCCTGCCTATTCTCAGTTCCTTTACGGCATCATTCACGGATTACGACATTGGTGGATTTCACGGATTTGTCGGCTTTGCGAATTACGCCCGTATGCTTTCCGATGCGCGTTTCTGGCAGAGTGTTCTTAATACGGTTTTCTTTGTTCTGGGTGTTGTACCTGCAGGATTACTGATTCCGCTTTTCCTCGCTATGCTTCTAAGGCGAAAACTGGCAGGGAAGAGTTTTTACAGAACCATCTACTTCCTCCCGGTTGTGACATCCGCAGTAGCCATCTCAGTCGTATGGACCTGGTTATATAACCCGGAAGCAGGTCCTATAAACCAGATTATCACCGCCCTGGGCGGAGAGCCGCTGCTGTGGCTGCGGGAACCTCGCGGTATTTTCGAAATGATGCTCTCTCCTCTTGGAATACATCCGAAGGGAGTTCTGGCGGGACCCAGCCTTGCCCTTGTATCACTGATGATAGTCAGCGTATGGAAAAGTACTGGGTACAATACGGTTCTATTCCTGGCAGGTCTCGAGAACATTGACGAGTCGTACTACGAAGCGGCAAAACTGGATGGGGCGGGTGTCTGGGGTACATTCCGTCACATCACGTGGCCGCTTCTATCACCTACAACTTACTACGTTCTTATAATGAGTACTATCGTATCGTTCAAAACTTTTGCACTGGTTTACGTTATGACGCCGCCGCCCGGCGGGGGACCACTCGGGACGACAAATGTAATGGTATTCTACCTGTTCCAGAAGGCATTCGATCGATTCGATATCGGGTATGCAAGCGCTATCTCGGTATTCCTCTTTCTTATACTGCTTTCGCTTACGATCGTTCAGCGCAGGATTGCAGGCAAGCGGGTGTATTACTCATGATGCCTGTTAATCCAAAAACAGCAGCGATGAGTATCACTAAGCATTTCTTCCTGATACTGGGAGGCATTGTTATGCTGCTCCCCTTCCTCTGGATGGTAAACACCTCTCTCCAGCAGGGAGGCCTGGGTAATTATGTTGAAGCATGGACCAAAGTACCATTCGGCACGTATTTTCTTAACACACTGTTTGTTACACTGCTTACCGTAGCAGGGGTATTGGTAACAGCCAGTCTTGCTGCATATTCCTTTGCCACAATGAAATACAGGGGAAGGAATTTTCTTTTCCTGCTTTTTCTTTCAACTATGATGGTACCTCAGCCTGTTTATCTTGCTCCCTCATATGTTATTCTTGCAAAACTCGGCTGGATAAACACTTATATGGCTCTGATAATACCCTGGACGACAAATGTTTTCAGTATATTCCTTCTCAGGCAGCATTTCAAGACTATTCCTCGAACACTGTATGAAGCAGCCATTCTTGATGGCTGCGGAAGGCTGAAGTATCTTTGGAAGGTGGTCCTGCCCCTTTCCAAACCTGTAATCGTCACGGTTATTCTGTTCAATATCATCGGATCATGGAACAGCTTCATGTGGCCACTTGTTGTAACTCATTCGGAAAACCTCAGAGTACTCCAGGTGGGTCTGTCGTATTTCAATCAGGAACAATCCAGCAACTTCGAGCTTCTGATGGCAGCTTCAACATTTTCCACCATCCCTCTTGTAATCCTCTTCCTCTTTGTTCAGAAACGCATCGTAGCAAGTTACACCAGATCCGGAATTAAGGATTGATTTGAAAAGGATTTTCATCTTCGCAATACTGGTGGCGGTAATTCCATTATCGGGTGGTTCTCTGCATTCGGAAGCTCTATCTATCCTTGAGAGATTGACATCCCAGGGATATACCGGAACCGGAATAATCACCTGCACGCTTAACCTGCTTGAACCCTGCACTGTGATGGTCTATCCGCCCTTGAATTCATCAACTGGAGGTTTCTACGCAGCTCTGGGCGGGAACAATATCCTTGATCTGGGTCTAAGACTGGAGGGAGAGGGCTGGATTCTGGAAGATACAATGCCGGACGATTGCCCTGTCCTCAGGCTCGATTCGGTACAGGTATCCGAGGGAAAACGTTTGATAATCTGCGCATATGACATGATCAGAGGTTTCAGGAGTGACAGCGTTGCAGTAATATGGGCATTTTCCCCTGTTGACCGGATCGATTAATGGTCATAGGCTATCTGTTACTTAAAAAAGAATTGCGAAACGGAGAATATCAATGAAGAAATTTCTGGCAGCAGTCATACTGGTAATACTATCAGGTTCCGCATATGCAGGTACGGCTGGCTTCGCCTTCCTGCAGGTACCAGTCGGAGCCAGAGCCGTTGCGATGGGGGGCGCTTTCACAGCAGTACCCGGGGATCCTATGGGCCTGTACTGGAATCCCGCCACATTAGCAGGCTTGCAGGATCAGATATTTACTTCAACTTACACTGGTTATCTGATGGATATGCAGGCTGGATTCGCAGGATGGATTAATCCTTCGGGAGATGATCTGATTGGAGTTTCCGTGAATTACTTTTACGGAGGCAGTTTTGTAAGAACCTCAATGATGAACCCCACAGGAACCGGTGAGGAATTCAGCACCAACAGTGTGGCGCTCGGAGGAACCTACGTACATCAATTCGGACACTCTCTTTCCGTTGGAACAACTGCCAAGTTCGTCTATTCAAGCATCGATTCATACAGCGGGAATGCATTTCTTGTTGATATCGGCGTATATTACAAACCGGCCCTTATTTCATTCGGACTCGTCGTAAGAAACGCAGGCATCCAGACCAAGGCGTTCTACCAGGAAAATGATCCGATGCCTACAACAATTGCAGCGGGTGCATCGGCTGAATTCCTTGATGACAAGCTTCTGATCGCCGCCGATATCAGTTATCCTCTTCAGGGAGACTTCGATGCAGCCCTCGGCATCGAATATTCTCCCATGGATATGCTTTCTTTAAGAGCAGGGGGAAATCTCCATGACAAGAACGCTGCCGATAATGCTGGCGGAAGCATTTTCGATGCTCTTGCATTCGGCGGGGGCACCAACTGGAACAGGTTCACCTTTGATTATGCGTATAAACCCTTTGCTGATCTGGGAACCATTCACAGGATCAGCCTTGGCATTACTCTGTGACATTACCCGCTTATATGCTTCTGTTCATGCTGGCGATACTCATGGTCTCATCCTGCAACACTGAAACCCGGGCCTGCGGAAGACAGAAAAGACTTGATACTTTCAGAGCTTCCATTCCAGATAATGTCAGGGCGGAGTTTGACGCAATCTCAAGCAGTGAAGACTGCGAACATGTTGGTCTCCTGCTTGAAGGAGCCAGAAATGAATTCCCGGAAGTGAACAGCACTTTAGATTCTATTGTAAATGCTGAACTTATAGACACATTCTCAAATGAGGAAATCGTACACTATTTCTGGTATTATTTTGATTACGCCATAGAAACAGGTTCTGTAAGAGGACCCTGAGGGGGGCTCCACCTGTTAAGAAACCGGAACCAATTGAATATTAACGCAATACCCGGCAGCACGATGATCCTGGGTCTTGGAAATCCAATCCTCGGCGATGATGGAATAGGCTGCTCTTTAGCTGAATTCATCGGGAATAGATTGGGAACAGACTCTGGAATTACAGTGCTGTCCACTTCAGTTTCTCTTATCAGGCTGGTGGATGAAATTTCAGGCCACCATCGGCTTATTATCATAGACTCCATCACGACTGGTCAGGCCGAACCGGGAGAGCTCATGGAAATTGAGTTTCGAAAGCGAAGCTCTTCCCCGATCTCGGCTCATCATTTTTCTATAGAACAGCTTCGGGATATCGGTAATGCACTGGGGCTTTCAATGCCCGAATACATTAAAATCTACGGGATCGAAATAATCCGGCCTGAAGTATATGAAGACGGTCTTTCCCCTGCCCTGGAGGACCTTCTCCCTGAATTTGCCGAAGAGATTATCAATCGAGAGCTTCTTTCCAACTGCATGGTACAAGGCTGCAATACCATACCGAGAGGAGAATTTGCTATATGAGTGAAAATACTGGGTTGGCCCCCCCTAAAAGCCCTCCGATCCGCCTGACCCGTGAAATAGTCAATGCCGGGTTCAAGCAGCGGGTGAATGAATTGAGCGGACAGCATATGGACGCCTGCTATCAGTGCGGAAACTGCTCATCCGGGTGTCCCCTGGCCCAGGAGATGGACATTCTCCCCAGCAGGGTCATGAGATTGGTCCAGCTTGGGCAGAGTGATGACATTATCAACGGCGGAACGATATGGATATGTGCAAGCTGCTTCCAGTGTACAGTCAGGTGCCCCAAGGGAATTGACATACAGGCTGTAATGGATGCACTAAGGCAGATAGCGATGGAAGAGGGAGTTGACCATTTCGGCCCGGATCAGATCAGTCCGGAATTAGCAGCCTCCGTCCCTCAGCCGGGGCTTGTTGGAGTATATAGAAAACTGGCAACCTAGAACTGGAGAAAACATGGCCAAGATTGCTTACTATCCGGGCTGTGCCCTGAATGAAAGGTCCTCCCATCTCGACCGCTCAGCACGGGATGCTACCGTGAGACTGGGTTTTGAACTGGACGAGCTGGATACTTGGACCTGCTGCGGGGCGGTTCCCCCGGTATCTGAGGAAAGGGTAATGAACCTTATTGCCCCTTCGCGAATTCTAAAGGATGTGCGTGATTCGGGAAGAGATATTCTTATAACTATATGCGACTTCTGTTACAACACCCTGAAAAGGACGAACTATAGTATAAAATCCGATGAAATCACCAGGAAAAGAGTGAATGCCTTCCTTGCCGATGACACACCTGAACGGGATTACCTTGAAAAGGATGATTCCCTCTGGGAAGATTACGCAGGTGAAGTTAAAGTCATTCATCTCATGGAATACCTGCGCGATGAACTGGGTTACGATAAGATCACCGAAAGCCTCAGACGATCTTTGAATGGACTCAAGATAGCACCTTACTACGGCTGCGTCATGTTAAGACCCCAGAACGAAATACAGCTGGATGACCCTGAGAATCCTTCGATAATCGAGGATTTCGTCACCGCTCTTGGCGCCCAGTCTGTTGCATACCCTTACAGAACGGAGTGCTGCGGATCATATCTTTCGGTCTCCAGTCCCGAGGCTTCTACAAGGCTGTGCTACAGAATACTCACTTCAGCCAGGAACAACGGGGCGGATGCGATTGTGGTCAGCTGTCCTCTGTGTTTCTATAACCTGGATTCAAGACAGAAGGCGATAAGCGAAGCCTATTCCGATTTTACGCCTGTTCCGATATTCTATTTTACTCAGCTTCTCTCAGTTGCACTTGGTGTTGAATTCGGCAGACAGGGGTTTGAAAAGCACTACGTTGATGTTACCCCTGTTCTGGATAGAATCGGCATCAATACCGGATTGGGAGGCGTGGAATGAAGAGGATAGGAGTTTTCGTCTGCCACTGCGGTATAAATATTGCTGAAACAGTTGACGTTAAGCGAGTGGCCGAAGAAGCATTAAAAATGGATGGTGTTGCCTACGCTCAGGATTACATCTACATGTGCTCCGAGCCAGGGCAGGCCCTCGTCCGGGAAAAGATAAAAGAAGAGAAGCTGGATGCCGTTATCATCGCCGCCTGCTCTCCTAATCTTCATGAATCCACTTTCAGAACTGCCGCAGAAGAGGCAGGACTCAACCCATGGCAGTGCGAAATAGCCAACATCCGTGAACAGTGCAGCTGGGTCCATTCAGACAGGGAAAAGGCGACCAGTAAGGCAATCAATATTGTCGGTACAATAGTCCAGAAGACAAGGCTGAACGAGTCACTTGAGCCGATCCCTGTATCCATTACAAAGAAAGCTCTTGTGATCGGCGGCGGGATCGCCGGTATTCAGGCTGCCCTGGATATCGCTGATTCAGGCTATAAGGTTATACTCGTTGAAAAGGAATCATCCATCGGCGGGCATATGGCCCAGCTTTCTGAAACATTCCCGACCCTGGACTGCTCTCAGTGTATTCTCACGCCAAAGATGGTTGCTGCAGGCAAGCATCCGAACATCGAGCTCATGACTTATTCTGAAATCGAAGAGGTTTCCGGATATGTGGGTAATTTCAAAGTCCGGATAAGGCGGAAAGCTGCCTTTGTGGACTGGTCCAAATGTAACGGCTGCGGCCTGTGCATGGAGAAATGTCCTTCAAAAGTCTCGTCCGTCTTTGACAGGGAGCTCGCGAAACACGGGGCTATCTACGTTCCATTTCCCCAGGCGGTTCCCAACAAACCGGTAATTGATAAAGATAGCTGCATCTACTTCAAATCAGGAAAATGCCGCCTTTGCGAGAAGGTATGCGAGATAGGTGCAATAGATTTCGAGCAGGAAGATCGGTTCGTTGAAGAAGAAGTTGGAGCCATCATAACCGCTACCGGTTTTGAAACCCTTCCAGTTGCTGATCTGGCCGAATACGGCGCAGGCGATGTTCCGGATGTCATTGACGGACTGGCTTTCGAGCGACTTCTGTCAGCATCCGGCCCAACCGTCGGAGAGGTAAGGAGACCCTCTGACGGTACAATCCCGAAGGAGATCGTCTTCGTTCAGTGCGCGGGTTCAAGGGATCCTGAGCGGTACAAACCCTACTGCTCCAAGATCTGCTGCATGTATACAACTAAGCACGCTCTTCTGTACAAACACCGTGTTCATGATGGCCAGCCCTACATCTTCTACATAGACATCAGAACGGGCGGAAAAGGCTACGAAGAATTCTACCATAACGCCGAGGAGGAAGAGGGAATCATCTACCTCCGCGGCAAGGTTGCGAAAATATTCCGTGACGGTGATAAAACGGTGGTATGGGGAACAGACACTCTTACCGGCAGGAACATTGAAATAGCAGCTGATCTTGTTGTCCTTGCCACTGCGATGATTCCGAAGGACAGCACGGCCGAGCTTGTAAAGAAACTCAGAATACAAACAGGGCCCAACGGTTTCCTGTCCGAAGCCCATCCGAAGCTGCGTCCGGTGGAAAGCATCAACAGCGGTTTCTACATAGCCGGAGCTGCCCAGGGGCCGAAGGACATACCGGAAACGGTCGCCCAGGCCAGCGCTGCCGCGTGTAAGGTGATATCCCTCTTCTCAAGGGATCATCTGGAGCAGGATCCCGCAATCGCCTGGGTCGATGAAGATCTCTGCGGCAGCTGCCGCATCTGCATTTCCGTCTGTCCATACGATGCCAGGGAATTCGATGAGGAAAAGGGAATAGTAATCGTCAATGAAGCTCTCTGCGAGGGCTGCGGCTCCTGCGTGGCCGCATGCGCCTGTGGAGCGACTCAACAGAGGAATCTCTCGGATTCCCAGATCAAATCCATGGTAACAGCCAGTTTGGGAGGTGGGTGATGTTTGAGCCCAAGATCGTCTGTTTTCTGTGCAAATGGTGCACCAGTGCCGGCGCGGATCTTGCAGGCACTTCCCGGCTGAAATACAGACCCAATGGAGTTAATATCCGATTCATGTGTTCCAGCAGGGTTGATCCTGAACATATCCTCTGGGCATTCCATGAGGGTGCCGACGGAGTTCTTATAGGAGGATGTCATCCAGGAGACTGTCACTACGAAGATGGCAACTACAAAACACAAGCTCGAGTGTCCCTCCTGAACCGCCTGCTGGATGATTTTGGAATTGATACAACGCGCCTTAGGCTCGAGTGGATCTCGGCTGCAGAGGGAGCAAAATTCGCGAATGTAATGAATGAATTTACGGAGGAACTGCGTTCAAAAGGACCGCTTAAACTTGCGGCAAGGGAGATGGCAAAATGACAGAACCGTCCGAAACAACCGTGGACTCGCTTGTTCCCATCTTTTTCATGGGGAAAAGGTACGATGTACCGGCAAGTCTTACTATTCAGAAAGCACTGGAATATGCCGGCTATCAGCACATACGAGGCTGCGGCTGCCGCGGGGGAGTATGCGGTGCCTGCGGTACCGTATTCAGAACACCAGGCAGTTACAAACTTCAGGTAGGACTGGCCTGTCAGACCGTTGTTCAGCCTGGAATGCACCTGATGATACTTCCCTTCTATCCCGGGAACAGGTCATCCTTTGATATTGAACAGATGAATGGAACCGGCGGTGAGCTTGCCGCCCTGTACCCCGAAATTTTCAAGTGCATAGGATGTAATGCATGCAGCCAGGGATGCCCTATGGACATAGATGTGATGCACTACATGGCTCAGGCAATAAGGGGTGATCTGGCAGGTGTGGCTGAAACATCCTTTGACTGTATCATGTGCGGTCTCTGTGCTTCTCGATGCCCGGCGGAAGAAGTGCAGTTCAATGTAGCCATCCTTGCAAGGCGATTGAACGCAAGACACGGAATAATCAGAGCGGAACACCTGCACGAAAGAGTCAAAGAGATAGACAGCGGGAAGTTCGAAGAACCTCTGAGGAATCTTATGAATAAAACAACAGAAGAATTGAAGGAGTTGTATAAATCCCGGGAATCGGAACCCCAGATGGCAGAAGAAGACTGGACACCTGAGGATTCGAGGTATGTCTGATGAAAATGAGAATTGTACTGGAGGTCAGCAATGCCGTATCCTGAATCACTGAAAAAGCTTATAGAAAAAGTGGTAGCCACCCGGTCCGCAAGGGTGGAGAGAAAGAAGAACGGTCAGGAATTCCCTCCTCTCAAACTTGAGGAACGGGAACCGGTTCTCCGAAATTTCCATCCGGATTTTATCAAAGGAACTCGCCGCTCGATCAAAATAGGACCCAGCAAAGGGTACGCAATCAGTAATGAAATAGTAGACCTCCTTGAAGCGAAAAGCAGGGTTAATCCCTACCTGGTCAACCTTCTGGACCCTGATTTCGAAACGGATGTCCTTATCATCGGCGCTGGTGGGGCCGGGACCGCGGCTGCGCTTCTTGCTGCCGAGAACGGCGCAAAGGTTACGATAGCGACGAAACTTCGCCACGGTGACGCAAATACGATGATGGCCGAGGGGGGCATTCAGGCCGCCGACAAGGTTGGAAAGGATTCTCCATACTACCATTACCTGGATATTCTGGGAGGCGGTCACTTCGTAAATGATCCGGAGCTTGTGTATACAATGGTTAAGAATGCACCGGACGCCTTGCGGTGGCTCGAAGGAATGGGAACATCATTCTCCAAGTACGAAGACGGTAAGATGAAGACCATGCACGGTGGTGGAACGTGCCGTAAGAGGATGCATTACGCGGCTGATATCACCGGTGCTGAGATTATGAAAACCATCCGTGATGAAGCAAGAAATCACGAGGATATGATTAATGTGATCGAATTCGCCCCCGCGGTCGAGATAGCTCTTGATGATCAGGGACGCTGCGCGGGAGCCGTTCTGTACAATCTGGAAACGGCTGAATATCAATTCGTGAAAGCCAAGGCCGTCATCATAGCGACCGGTGGAAGCGGAAGGCTGCACATACAGAATTTCATGACCACAAACCACTACGGTGCCACTGCAGATGGTATCGTCATGGCTTACAGAGCCGGAGTACCCATTTCCTTCCTCCATACGGTGCAGTACCACCCCACAGGCGTGGTATTCCCCGAACAGGCTGAGGGTATTCTGATAACGGAAAAATTCCGCGGTGCCGGCGCGAATGTACTTAACATCCACGGTGAACAATTCGTTTACGAGCGTGAACCCAGGGATGTGGAAGCCGCCTGCATTATACGCGAATGCAGCCCGGATGGAAGAGGGAACGGCGTTCCTACTCCCACGGGTAAATTTGGAGTATGGCTGGATTCCCCCATGATCGAAATGCTCAAAGGTGAAGGAACGGTAAGGAAGGAATTCCCCGGTAAGCATATTCTTTTCAGACGGTTCGGAATTGACATATCCGTCGAGCCCATGCTCATCCACCCTACTCTGCACTACCAGAACGGCGGGCTGGATATTAACAACAAATGTGAGACGAATGTACCCGGTCTTTACGCTGCAGGCGAAGTAGCCGGGGGAATTCATGGTGAGAACAGGCTTATGGGCAATTCTCTCCTGGACGTTATCGTGTTCGGTAGAATAGCCGGTGCTCAAGCAGCCGAGTACATCAGAGAGCATGGTGAAAGCGGCACCGGGAATCTTGATCACGTCAAACATTACAATGAAGAAGTTGAGGCCGCAGAAATAGATGAAGACAGAATTGCGCCCATGATACTGCCTGACTACAGCAATCCTGAAGTCAGGAAAAAGCAGCTTACAAAGGATTACTTCGGAACCCTGTCATGACGGGAAAAGAGGACTATTCATGAACAAACCGAAAGTAGCCTTATACTGGGCTGCCAGCTGCGGCGGATGTGAAATAGCAATACTTGATATAGGGGACAGAATACTGCCTCTTACCGAGGCTGTAGATATCGTTTTCTGGCCCTGCGCCATTGATATTAAATACGATGCAGTCAGAGCCATGGAGGATGACGAGATAGACCTCTGCCTGTTCAACGGAGCCATAAGGAATTCGGAGAACGAGGAAATGGCGAAGCTTCTCAGACAGAAATCGAAAATACTTGTAGCCTACGGTTCGTGTGCTTACGAGGGGTGCATTCCGGGGCTTGCCAACCTGAAAACCCGCGAGGAAATCCTCAGGCGCAACTATATTGAAATACCTTCAATGGACAACCCGGAGGGTATCTACCCCCAGACCAGAACTGAAGTGCCTGAAGGAATACTCGAACTGCCGGAACTCTACAAATCTGTTTACACACTCGATCAGGTTGTGGACGTGGATTACTACGTTCCCGGATGCCCTCCTGTCGCGGATCAGACATGGGCCGTACTGGAAGCCGTACTTGAAGGTAATCTCCCTGAAAAAGGCAGTGTCGTAGGCGCGGGTACGAAGATAGTGTGCGATGACTGCCCGCTGGAAAAAAAGGAAACAAAGATCTCCCGGTTCTTCAGGCCACACCAGATCATACCCGAACCGGATATTTGCCTGCTTGAACAGGGTATATACTGTGCGGGAATTGGAACACGAGCTGGATGCGAGGCTTTATGTCCTTCCGTCGGAATGCCCTGCAGAGGGTGCTACGGACCCCCACCGGGAGTATTTGACCAGGGAGCGAAGATAGTTGGTGCCCTTGGTTCAATAATAGACTCCGAGGACCCTGATGAAGTGGACAGGATAATGGAACAGATCCCCTGCCCCGCAGGCCTCTTCTACCGATTCAGCCTGCCGCATTCAATACTCCGGAGGAAGACTTCAGATGACTACCAGAATTAGCATTGACCCGATTACCCGTCTTGAGGGTCACGGGAAGGTAGAGATATTTCTCGATGATGCGGGTAATGTAGATAACGTCTATTTCCAGGTTCCGGAGCTTCGAGGCTTCGAAACATTCTGCGAGGGGCACCCTGTTGAGGAACTGGCAAGGATAACCACCAGAATATGCGGTGTCTGCCCTGAAGCTCACCACATGGCTTCAGCAAAAGCTGCAGATGCTGTGTACGGAGTGGAGATACCATCAGCGGCGAAGAAGCTGAGGGAACTGCTCTACAGCGCATTCTTCGTAACCGATCACGCAACCCATTTTTACATCCTTGGAGGACCTGATTTCATAGTGGGACCCAGTGCAGATCCGAAAGTCAGAAATATCCTCGGTGTTATTGCCAAGGTCGGCGCGGAGACAGGGCTCAAGGTGATCAACACTAGGCACAGGTGCCATCAAGTTATCAAAACACTGGGCGGAAAGACCATCCATCCGGTTTCATCGATCCCCGGCGGAGTCTCAAAAGGGCTCAACGAGGAGGCGCGGAAGGAACTAGAGAGTGTGGCCAGCGATGCCGTTGAGTTCGCCAGGTTCAGTCTGAAGGCTTTTGAGGATATAGTTCTGGCAAATCAGGCGTATGTAGATATGATCCTGCACAAGGGATACTCTCACAACACATACAACATGGGGACTGTCGATAAAAACAACCATATCAACTTCTATGAAGGCATGGTCAGGGTAACAGACCAGGACGGAAACGAATTCGCCAAGTTCAAAGCAGAGGACTACCTTGATCATATATCCGAAAGGGTTGAACCCTGGACTTACCTCAAATTCCCATATCTGAAAAAGATAGGCTGGAAGGGATTAGTTGATGGTAAGGATAGCGGTGTATACAAAGCCACTCCTCTTTCCAGGTGCAACGCTGCCGATGGAATGGCCACCCCGCTGGCGCAGGAAGAATACGAAAAGATGTTCGAAACGCTAGGTGGAAAACCGGTAAATGCAACTCTGGCTACACACTGGGCCCGTCTTGTAGAGCTGCTATACGCTGCTGAACGTATGCTTGAACTGGCTACCGACCCTGAGATAACCTCTGATAACATCAGGACAGTACCAACGAAGACACCTTCAGAGGGCGTGGGACAGGTCGAGGCGCCCAGAGGAACACTGTTCCATCACTACATTACGGATGAGAACGGTATCGTTAAAAAGGTCAATCTCATAGTGGGAACAACTAACAACAACGCTGCAATCTGCATGTCACTCAAGAAAGCAGCCCAGACTGTAATAAAGGATGGCAATGTCGGACAGGGACTTCTGAACCTGGTGGAAATGGGATTCAGAGCATACGACCCCTGTTTCGGATGCGCAACACATTCCCTTCCAGGCTCAATGCCGCTTATTGTTAACATCCATGACTCCTCAGGAGGTATTCTGGACCGGATAAGAAGGGACTGATATCGCTTTCCGCCCTTGACAGCCACGGCATCTTTCCTATAATGCGCCTTGCAGTCGCGGGGTGGAGCAGTCTGGTAGCTCGTTGGGCTCATAACCCAAAGGTCGCAGGTTCAAATCCTGTCCCCGCT
>JAUWSQ010000077.1 GCA_030609965.1 Candidatus Fermentibacterota bacterium | reverse complement strand
TTTTTTTTTTTTTTTTTTTTTTGGGGATTGGTGTTTTTTTAAAACCATAAAAATATCAAAAATTTATAAACCCGACCCCATCTTGTATGTTCTTATTAATCCGGTTGCTGGCACGCTGGTGATGGAGGTTCAAGAGTTGCGATGGTGTCGGCTATACAGCCATAAAGGTAAGCCCATGCTTCCGGATTCGATTCGCAGGACTGTATCAGAGAGAGTAATTCAGTATCGTCCGGTTTCCCTGAGCTGAGACTGTCATCCGGTGGCAGAATCCAATACCTCGCGAGGATTCCTGCCCATTCCTGGAGTTCGCTTTTCAGACTATCGGAAATAGAACTGTAAGAATCGGGTTCATCGCAGGATATCAGTGTAATAAGAGCGATCATGAGCGGAATTGTGGCATTTGAGTATATTCGCATTGTATCTCCTGTTCGAACGGGAACCCTGGCAGTATAGTCGAACTAGGAATGCCTGAACAGTGTTATCTGGAGGTTAAATGAAAAAGGCACTAATCCTCTTTCTTCCGGTTTTATTCACGATGTGTTTCGCAACTTCCTATGGACGCAACAAAGTCCAGGTCGGAGAACAGGAATGGTGGGAGATTCAAGGCAGGCATTTCACTATTTATTTTCCTCAAGGTGGAGAAATACCTGCGGAGACTCTTCTTGTGCATACAGAAAGAGAATTACTGAAGCTGTCCGAGGAATTCGATTACATGCTGGAGGATCCGATACCTATTGTGCTTTACATTTCCCCCGGTGATTTCAGACAGACCGATATCAATCCATACGAGATATCACAGGCAGTCGGTGGATTCACGGAGTTCTACAAAGGCAGAGTAGTTGTTCCCTTCACGGGTTACTGGTCAGAATTCCGCCACGTGATAGCCCATGAACTTAACCATGCTTTCATCTTTGACATGCTTTACAAACGCTCGCTGCTTAACATTATTACCGGAGGCACACCTCTGTGGATGATGGAGGGTCTTGCAGAATACACATCCTTAGGATGGGATGCGGCTTCAGAGGCCGAATTCAGAGATATGGTCATATCTTATCAGATCGTTCCAATTGATGAGCTTTCCAGAAGAAATGATTACCTTGTTTACCGTGAAGGTCAGGCGATCTATCATTTTATGAATGAAAGATATGGCGAAGAGAAGTTCAGGGAATTCGTTCAGCGTATCAACACTAGTAGTAGAAGAGATTCAGCCTCAGGTACGGAATCGAGTTCTTCGGATGGAAAGAGAAGATCCGGAGATCCCTTCGACGCAGTATTCAACATGTCCAGCGCTCAATTCAGTGAAAAATTCCTGGAATGGGCCCGGGAAACTTACTGGTCCGAGCTGGCCTGTGGTGAGAGCCCCAGTGATATTGCGAATGCAATCTACCGGGATGATGAGCGAATAATGCAGATCAACTCTATTGTATCAACTGATGGAAGGCTTATTGCCGGTGTCGAATATCATCATGCGCACTTATCAGTAGTAGTAAGATCGGCCGTATCGGGCGAGGTGGAAGAAAGACCGTTTGTCTCCGGAGGGATCTCTGATGCTTTAATATCTCCGATGTACAGGGTATGCAGTTTTTCCCCGACTGCTGATTCTATAGTTGTAGCTGTGCAGTATGTTTCTGGAGATCAGCTTATCATCTGTTCTGAAGGAAAGAAGGAAAACCTTCCCTTTGAACTTGACCTCATCCGTGATCCTGCCTGGTCTCCCTGTGGCAGGTACATCGGATTTGCAGGTATGGGCAGTGGTCAGTTGAACATCTACGTCTGGGATAATCAGGAGAAGGAATTATTACAGATCAACGACGACATATCAGGTGAACGAGACCTGTCCTGGATCGATGACAGAATCCTCTGCGCCGCTGAATCAGTCAGTGGAGAGACAAGCATTATTGAGTATACTCTCGAAGGTGAATCCAGTACCGTACTGTCTGATTCTTCTGAAATCAGATATCCCATCAGTGTTCCGGAAGGGATAATCTTTTTATCAAACATGAGCGGTTTCCCTGATCTCTACCTTCTGCAGGATTCAACCGATGAAATTGTTCGCCTTACAGCCCTTTACCGAACCATCGATTCCCCCTCGTGGGCTGCGTCCACCGATATAATGACTTTTGTCTCCAGTGACTGGAATGGAAGCGGGGTTTTTCTTGCGTACGACATTACAGACAGACGGGTGATTGCATGTGAACATGGATCATATCATGTAACTACTACAGGAGCTGATGGAGCTGAAAACATGCTCATTCCCGAATACTATCCGATCACTGACTCAACAGAGACGTCAGAACAACGTGTTCAATCAGGGTCCCGGATGCTGACAGCTTCATCCGATCTTTTTCATGAAGCTGCTCCGTCAGATAATGATCCGTCCGTTCAATGTATTGAGGAAGACTTCCAGTGCAGCATTTCCCCCTATTCACCAAGACTGACTCTGGATTACGCCAGTGCAATGGCAGCGTACGATTCTTATTTAGGGGTTGCCGGATATTTTCAGTTCATTCTCAGCGATATTCTTGCTCACCACCAGATCGCAGTGAATACGAACCTGAACGGAGGCAGTCTCAGTGATGTGGATGTGGCTGTTTTCTACGCTTATCTTCCTCATCGTACCGATTTCGTTTTTGGACTTATGCGGCAATCGTACAGGAACCTGTTCAGGTTTTCCGATGACCATTATGAGGAGGTTCGAGATGTTGATATGGGCGGATTTACTATGGTCAGGTATCCGTTCAGTCCATCACTGCGGGTCAGCGGTTTGCTGGAGTACAGACATTTAAGTCGAACCGGAACCTGGAATTCTACTGCGGATATCGATGAAGATATCCTTTCTGTGCAGGCCGGGGTTACCTTTGACAATGCCCTTTGGGGAAGTGTGGGGCCACGGGTTGGAAGCAGATTCAGCATCCTGGGTGAATATGCTCCATCTATCGCAGGATCTGCAAGTTACAGTACAATCCTGTTGGATCTCAGAAATTACTTATGGGTATCCCAGAGGGTGACATTCGCCACAAGGCTGGCCGCTGGAACAAGCTGGGGGCAGGATGCGCAGACATTCTTTCTTGGCGGCTCCATACCTCACAGGCTGGTATGGGGAGAAGTTGAGACCATAGATGAACTTCTTGGTTTCTACACGAACTATGGCGATATCCTGAGGGGGTACGATTACGCCACTATTCAGGGACGCAGATATGGTATCTTCACAGCTGAGATGAGAGTACCCTTTGTGAATACGCTGGCGCTTGATGCCCCTATTCCGCTTGTTTTCAGAAACGGAAGAGGTGTCTTCTTCTTTGACCTTGGATGTGCCTTCGATGACCTTTCCAGCTTTCACGGAGCTTCTACTGAGGGAGGTTACCATCTTGATGACCTTAAGATGAGCCTTGGAATCGGATACAGGATCAACCTCGGGTACATTCTACTGAAACATGATATAGCATGGCGTACCAATCTTCGCGGTATTTCCCGCAAACCTGAGCAGAATATTACCATCGGGGCTGAATTCTGATGGGGATGGAATCTATTTTACTTAAGAAGCAAGTGTCTTCAAAATAGTTCGGAGGAGCATCGATTTGAAAATCCTTTATCTTCTATTTATCCTGGTATCAATTGTTTCCGCATGGACCTGCCCGGCATGTGGCATAGATAACAGTGGAGATTTCTGTACTGGTTGCGATCTCCTCATGTCCCCTCCGGGTATGCAGTATATAGCTCCATCAACTGTAACAGTTGATGGAGAGAGTATCTATGTTGATGCTTTCTACATTGATAGAGACCCAGTTATCTGCAGAGATATTCTCGACTGGTTTTCCCAGGAGATATCCTACGTCGACCAGATTCCGGTTTACATAACCGGACAGGAAGAACTGCTTATGCCCGGCTCCAATATGGGGGAAGAGTTCAGGGACATCGTTTTCGTAAGATATACACCATGGGTTATTTACAAGGATTTACAGAACGGAGTAACCGGTGTTACCGTCCAGACTGGATGTTTTGATATTCCGGCTGCTTCGGTTACGTTCGATGCCGCAAGGCTTTACCTTAATGATAACGGTAAAAGACTTCCCACAGGGGTGGAAATGGCAGCCGCTGTGGAGGCAGGCGCAATAGGGCTACACGATACATGGGAAGTCATGAATGCATACTCGGATTTCATATCGATGACCCTATCAGGCATTATAGGAACATCTCCGGCAAGGCTGGCAATGTTCTCTGAGAATCAGACTCCTGAGGAAAGAATAATGTGGGAATGGACTCGTGATGCATGGGAGCAGCCTTCTGATGCAGTCTCAGATTTTCAATCTCCTTACGCACTGTTATTAAAGCCGCTTGATCCTCCTTTTGAGGGAACTGCTCTTAGGGAGGGCGGGTATTACAATGTAATATTCAGGGGAGTGGTACCGATACCCTGGATTGAACAGAGTGGAAACTGAAACCGAAAGGAACGGAGCATGAATAATTTATTGAAGATCCTCGTAATTTCTGCCGTGATTGTCCTTGTTGTCGGCTGTGGAGGCAGAGATGTTACTCGAACCGATCCTGACATGGTAACCGATCTCAGCGGTTACTGGAACGAAACCGATGCCCACATGGTAGCTGATACTATGGTCACCCAGTGTCTGAGCGGTTTATGGCTTTCAGATTTTTCATCAAGGGAAGGCAGGGGGAGACCTGTCATTGTTGTTGGCGGAATATTCAATGAGAGTTCGGAACATATAAACACAGATATCTTCATGAACGCCATAGAACAGTCACTTCTGGAATCAGGTGAAGCTCAGATAGCAGCGGGCGGAGATAGCAGAGGGGAAGTCAGAGCTGAAAGAGAAGATCAGACCATCTTCGCCTCTACTGCAACTGCAGCTGCATTCGGTCATGAGATCGGCGCAGACTTTGTAATGACCGGCAGTATCGGATCAATAGTCGATGAAGAAGGCAGTACCAGGAGTATTTACTACCAGATCAGCCTTGAGCTTATCGACGTAGAAACGGCACTTAAATCCTGGATAGGAAGTCTTGAGATCAAGAAGATGATCGAGTGGTAGGAACAAGATAGTCAGGCTATGATCAAACCATATAATTCATTCGCTGCAGTTGCTTTTGCATTAGCAGTTGTAATTTCCGGTTGCGCAACAGATTATACCAGAGAAATGAGGCCTGTGACCTCAAATCTGAGGATGGACAGGCCTGATCTTGCAATCGAAGAATTCAGAGAGAATTTTACTGACTCCACGGGCAGAGACAGGCTTCTCTACCTTATGGAGCTGGGTAATCTGATGCGGCTTTCAGGTGATTTCGCATCGGCGCAGAATCTGCTGCTTCAGGCTGACAGACTGAGCGATCAGCAGCGCGGAATTGAGCTGGGCCAGGAAGTTGAGGCATTCTTGAGCAGCGATCTGGCCCTTGACTTCCGCGGGGCAGATTATGAAAAAGTGTTTATAAATTATTGTTTAGCAGTAAGTTATGCTTCTGAAAACAATATGGAAGATGCCCTGGTTGAGTGCAGAAGGGTTAACGACAAGCTTCGGGTGCTTAACCAGAATTATGAAGAGAACAAGAACAGGTACAGTGATGACGCATTTATCAGATACTTCATGGGTATTCTATTCGAGAAGTCTGGAGATCTCAATAATGCTCTGATAGCTTACCGGAATAGTGCCTCAGTTTACGATTCTTCGTATGCGGTGGATTATGGAATCTCAGCTCCCCCGCGCGTGAAATCAGACATTCTAAGGTTATCCAGTACACTTGGCATGCAGTCTGTCTATCAGGACTACTCCGCGCAGTGGCCCCAGGTGAGCTGGGAAAACGAGGGTCCAGATCAGAATCATGGAGAAATAGTGGTTATTCTCGAGGTGGGAATGATCCCTGCCAGGGTTGAGAAATCCTATACCTTTGTTCTCAATGACCGGGTATATAGAGTCTCCCTTCCAGCTATTGCGGCAAAACGGCGCGAATCCTGGTCGGTCACCCTTTCCTCAGGAAACACGCAGGTTTCCGGGTTCCTTGCCGAAGATCTTACCGGTATAGCCAGAGCGAACCTTGAGGATCAGGCAGGGCGTGATATTGCAAGAGCTGTCGCAAGACTGGCTGTAAAGGCCGGTGTTGCAGAAGCAGGGGAACAGATTGTAGAGGAGATTACGGAAGAGAACAGCGGCATTTCGCATGTTACGGGTCTCCTGCTCAGCATTTTTGGTGCCGTTACCGAACGGGCGGATCTGAGAGCATGGCTTACGCTGCCCTCTCAGATATTTGTAGCCCGCCTCAGGCTTCCCTCAGGTTCGCATCCCGTCAGGGTTGAAGTCAATGGCCGGATTATTTTCAGTGAGGAATCCATGTCCATTGATCCTGGTGAAATAAACCTGCTGTTTTTAAGGGAAGGTAGTTGATTGAACAGGTCAGAACTCGCATCCATTATCGATCACACACTCCTGAGACCAGATACCGTTCCTGCTGATATAGAAAGACTGTGCGAGGAAGCAATTCGATACGGATTCTATTCCGCCTGTATCAATCCTATTTGGGTATCGCTCGCTTCGGAGGTACTCAGAGAATCCAGACCGATAGTCTGTTCAGTCATAGGGTTTCCGCTTGGCTGCTCAAACTGCATGGGGAAAGAAGCTTTAAAAGCTGTGGAGCTGGGAGCCGGTGAGCTGGACATGGTGATACCGATCGGGCATCTGAAGAGCGGAAATATCATAAAAACTTCATCCTGCATCAAGGACGTGGTCCACGCATCATCAGGAAGGCCGGTAAAGGTTATTATCGAGACCTGTCTTCTCACCGATGAAGAGAAGATTCTTGCATGCAGAATCGCTATGGACAGCGGTGCTTCCTGGGTTAAAACTTCCACCGGCTTCAGCAGCGGCGGCGCCACGGTTTCTGATGTCGCTCTTATGCGGGATATAGTCGGGGAAGCTCTGGGAGTTAAGGCTTCCGGCGGGATCAGAACCCTCTCGGATGCTCTTTCAATGGTAGAGGCAGGAGCAGCAAGACTGGGCTGCAGCAGCAGTATAGATATAGTTGAGTCTCTGGATGCCTGACGGCACCGATCGCAGCCGGATATTAACGCAGGCAACTGGAGGGGTCAACCAGTTGCCTGCTCGTATCCTGGATCACAATATATTCTCAACCGTCGGTCAGGGAGGGGATCAGACCGGCAGTATCACGAGAATAAAAGCCGGCACAATAATCACTGCGAGAGTGATGATCATCCAGTTTTTCAATCCAGGTTTCTGCATTTGAAATTCTCCCAAACTTTTGTATTTTCTATCGAACACTTAATATCAAAGCAAGAAACTTGCCAATTAGAAATATCTTATGAGTAAAGATCAAATGAATCCCAGGCAGAGGGAAGCTGTAGAGTACACAGGACGCTCTCTTCTTATACTCGCCGGAGCCGGAAGCGGCAAAACGAGGGTTCTTACAGCAAAAATTGCGGACATTATCGAGAAGGGTTATGCGGAACCATGGGAGATTCTTGCCATGACCTTCACGAATAAGGCTGCACAGGAAATGAGAGAACGGGTTGAGGTAATGCTTCCCGGAAAAGGCTCCAGGGTAAAATTGGGAACATTTCACTCCATCTGTGCCTGGATTCTGAGACGGGAAGCCCACTGCCTCGGATACAATGAGAACTTCGTAATTTACGATGCTGATGACCAGAAAACCTTGATCAGAAGGCTTCTGAAAGGGATAAAATCATCGACTAAAATAACCCCCGGCCTTGCGAAGGGATACATCTCAAGGAACAAAAACGAAGGCATATCCTCAGAGGAAGCAGCTGCGCAGGCTTCAAGTCAGAGAGATGTTGATCTTGCCGAAGTGTATTCAAAATATCAGGAACGACTGAAATCCTCAGGGGCATTCGACTTTGACGATTTATTGACGGGAGTTCTTGCAATATTTCGTCAAAATGATGACATTAGAAAACTCTATTCATCCAGATTCTCATACATTCTGATTGACGAATACCAGGATACAAATAAGGTGCAGCATGAGCTTTTGATAGAGCTTTCAAAAGATGGTGCCGGAATTTGCGTTGTAGGCGATGACGATCAGTCCATTTATGCATGGAGAGGAGCATGTGTAGAGAATATTCTGGAATTTTCTGAGGATTTTCCAGGCACCAGGATTGTAAGACTGGAAGAGAATTACAGATCAAGCGGGAACATTCTGCGGGGAGCATCCGCACTGGTAAATCACAATTTCAAAAGACACGGAAAAACACTCTGGACAAAACAGGACGCCGGACACCCGATAACGGTCAGATCTCTTTACAATGAAACCGAAGAGGCAGAATGGATACTGAATGAGATAATGGAACTGATGGAGGACGGCTCGTGTCCATCTGATTCAATTGCAGTGTTATACAGAACGAACGCCCAGTCGCTCAAGTTAGAGACTGCGTGCAGAAAACATAATATTCATTACGAAATTGTCGGGTCCCAGAGGTTCTATGAACGGATGGAGATTAAGGATATTATCGCCTATCTGAGGGTTGTTATAAACCGTGAGGATCGTCTCAGTCTTGAGCGGATAATCAACAAGCCTTCAAGGGGGCTTGGAGGGAAAGGGAGAGTATCCTTTTTCAATTTCGTGGATTCGAAGGAAATTGATCCTGTGGATGC